>DASVWD010000111.1 GCA_036389795.1 Longimicrobium sp. | reverse complement strand
CGGCGTCGGCCCTGGCCATCAGCTGCAGGAAGTGCTCGTAGTGGCGGCGGGCCGCCGCGCGGTCGCCGGCCAGCTCCGCCGCGCGCGCGGCGCCGAAGAGGGCGCGGGCGCGGTTCGGCTCGCGCCGGAGCGTCTGCTCGTACGCGGCCTTCGCCTCGGCCGGGCGGCCCAGCTCCAGGAGGAGGTCGCCCATCAGCTCGCGCGCCGGGAGCAGCGGCCCCGGCGTCACCGGGTGCTTCTCGACCGTCTCCTCCAGCTCGGCCGCCTCGCGCGCCAGGCGCACGGCGCGCGCGTCGTCGCGCCCGGCGCGGGCCAGCCACGCCTCGGCCGCCAGCCGCTGCGCGCCCACGATGGTGGCCCAGTACTCGTCGCGGCGCGCGGCCAGGGTGTCGCGGAGCGCGGCCAGCGCGGCCACCTCGGCCCGCGCCGCGTCGGGCCGGCCGGAGCGCGCGGCGCCCACCGCGCGGGCGAAGCGGGCGATCGCCTCCACGTGCGGCGCCGCGCCGACGGGGAGCCGGAGCCCCGCGGCCTCGTCCCAGCGCCCGCGCTCCAGCGTGTAGCGCGCCGGCATGGCGGTGAAGTTGTAGCCGATGACGCTGCTGGCGTAGAAGGCGTCGGGGTTCTGCGTCGCGCGGTCCACCACCCGCTTCGCCTCGGCGTCGCGCCCCTGCTGCAGGTACGCGTAGACCATGTAGTCCATGGCGTGCACCGCGGCGTTCGAGTCGGGCTCGGCGGCCGCGGAGCGCCGGTTGGCCTCGATCGAGTCGTCCCAGTAGCCCAGCCGCGTGAAGATGTGCGACGGCATGTGCAGCGCGTGCGGCGCCGCCGGGGCGATCGTGGCGTAGCGGCGCGCGGCCTGGAGCCCCTGCCCGGCGATCGGCGGGGCGTCGAAGGCGTGGATGGTGTAGTGCGCCAGCCCCGGGTGGTTCGGCTGCCGGATGAAGAGCGGCTCCAGGATCGCCGCCGCGGCCAGCTGGCGCTCGAACTTGAGGTCGCTGGGCGGCGCGTTGGCGATCACGGCGCGGGCGTAGAAGATCGCCGCCTCGGGGTCGTCGGGGTTGGCGTCGCGCAGGCGGCGGAGCGCCTCCTCGTGCGCCCGCATCCGCGCGCGGTAGTCCACCGTCTGGTAGCTGTCGTAGAGCGCCAGCGCGGCCGCCGCGTAGCCCTGCTCGCGCGGCGTGGCGGCGCGGGCCAGGTCCACGGCCGTGCGGGCGGCGGCCAGGGCGGCCTGCAGCCGGGGCGCGGGCGGGCTCACCGCGGCGAACGGGTTGCCCAGCAGCGTCATCGCCACGCCCCAGGGCGCCATCGCGCAGCGCGGGTCCGCGGCGGCCGCCTGCTCGAAGGTGCGCTGCGCCTGGTCGAACCAGAACGAGTGCAGCATGGCCACGCCGCGCTCCACCAGCGGCTGCGCGGCGGCGTTGCACGAGGTGGGGAACACCACGCGCCCCAGCTGAGCGGCGTCACCGGCGTGCTGGTGCTCCTGCGCGCGGACGTCCGCCGCCGCGGCCAGGGCGGCGAGCGCGAGGGCGGCGGAGGCGAGGCGGAGCGGGAGAGGGGAGCGGGCGGACATCGCGGTCTCTTGGTCCGGGGAAAGTCGATCCTGCGAGTGCGGGGCTTCCACGATACGCGCTTCGCGGCGCGCCGGGAAGCCTCGGGCCGTGGGCTGGATGGAGCGTGGCAGGTCCGCGAAGCGCCGTCCCCGCCGGCACGCGCCGGGCGCTACGGCGCCGGGCGGCGAAGCCGGCGCGGCACCTGGAAGCCGTGGCTGGACGTGGCCAGCATGTCGTGGAGGGGCACGGAGATGAGCTGAATCGAGCGGCGCCAGATCATCGTCGTCCAGCGCAGCATCTCCGAGAGCACCTGGTCTCCCGGCGCGACGGCGGGCTGCCCGTCCGCGGCATCCGGCTGGGTTCCCTCCGCCGGCCACTTCGCGGTGAGCATCGCCTCCTGCCTGCGGATGTCCTCGAGGACGGAGAGGTCTCCACGCCGCTGGGCGACCACCGCGAGAACCTCCACCAGCTCGTAGATCTGGTTGGCCAGGATGTCGTACTTCCTCCAGAAGGACGGATTCCCGAGATAGCTTTCGGCGCCCAGGCGGACGGCGAAGCGTTTTTCGAAGATGGGTCTCCTGCGCGAGCGGAGCTCCTCGAGGCGTTCCGCGGACAGGTCGCCGGTCCTGAGCGTGCCGAAGACCAGGGAGAGCAGGTGGTTCAGCCTGTCTCCCGTATTCTCGAGGAACTCCAGGGCTTTGTCCCGCTTCTTCTCCTGCCTGGCCCAGCGCTCCTTCAGCCAGTTGAGGATCACCCCGCCCAGGACCAGCGTGAGCACGGTGTTGACGACCGGCTGATTGTACCATGCTGCCGGAGCCGCGGCTTGAACTTCAGCGATGGAGAAGAAGGCTGGAGGCATGGACCCCCCGTCGGACACGAGCCTGGAAAGACGCTCTGACACCGCCGGATCGAGGCGCGCGCGGGGCGGTGGGAAGGCGGCCCCGGCTGCAGCCGAGAGCTTCCACGATACGCGCTCCGCGGCGCGCCGGGAAGAGCGGTGCGGAGGGTGATCTGATCCAGCTTCTCAACGCGACGTGTCTCGCAGGGGCGAGCCTGCGAGTCCGAACTGAGGCAGCCCGTTCACAGGTCCCCGCCGATCGCGCACAGGCTGGCCCCGCCGGTCGAGGCAGGCCTCGCCCCTACGAATCTTCCGATCGAAATCACAGGGAGATAAACCCGGCGGCCGGCGCGTGCATCGGATGCGGAGTCACCTGTTTCCGGTCCCCCCCGAGCCCGCCCCGGCCATGCGACCCGTCTTCCCGCTCCTGGGGCTCCCGCTCCGCTGCGCCGCCCTCCTCTCCGTCCGCCCCGCCGCCGCCCAGCACGCGCTGACGGCAGAGCAGTGGCGGGCGGACCCGCGCTACCTGGCCGACACGCTCCCCAAACGCCACCGCGACCCGTTCGCCCGCGTCAGCCGCGCCGCGTTCGACAGCGCGGTGGCGGCGCTGGACGCGCGCATCCCGCGGCTGGCCGACCACGAGGTGGTGATGGGGATGCGTCCCCGCCTCGGCCCGCGTGCAGGTGGGCCTCGCCCGCGCCCACCTGGCCACCGGCGACGCCGCCCGCGCCCGCGAGGCGCTCACCCGGGCCCTGGAGCTGGACCCGCGGAATGCCGAGGCGCGGCGCCTCCTCGGTTCGCCCGCCCCGCCCCGCTGAGCATCACGTCGGAACGGAAAACAAAAAGTCTCACGCAGAGCAGCAGAGTCAGCAGAGAACAGCGACGTTCTCTGCTGACTCTGCGTGAGAAAAGCCGTTTGCTTCTAGCCGGCCGCGGGCAGCTTCGCGAGCAGGGCCTGGTCGAGGGCGTCGGGGTGGCCTTCCGCCAGCTCCTCCAGCTCGCGCAGGACCTCCTTCGCCGGGCGGTGGCGCTCGGCCACCTGGAGCGCCCGGACCCTCCCCAGGCACTCCCGCGCGGCCGCCACGCCCTCCGCGCTCTGGAAGCGCTCCTGGAAGCCCAGCACGAAGGTGCTCACCGCCCCCAGCACGGCGATCACGAAGCAGGGCACCTGCCACGCGAACGAGGGGTTCTTCGCCCCGCTGGCGCGCAGGCTCTCCAGCATCGACGGCCCGAACACCGCCACCCCGGCGGCCAGCAGGCTGCTGAAGAGGCCGAGCACGAGCCCCATGGTGGCGACCCGGCGGTAGCGCCGCGACCGGTCCGCGGCGCGGGCCTCCACGCTCTCGGCGAGCTCGCCCAGGAACCGGCGCAGGTCGAAGGCGGCGAGCCCCGGCACCGCGACGGCGGCCTGGGGCGCGGCGAGCGCGGGTCCGGATCCACCCGCGGCGGTCACGTCGGTCGGCATGGCCTCACCTCCATCCTCGTTCCACGGACGACGAACGGGCACGCATCCTCAGCTCGCGGCGAGCACGGGGAGCGGGTGCGCGGCGCCGGACTCCAGGTACGCGTTCGGGTCGTGCTTGAGGGCGCCCTCGGGGAGCCACTCCCAGAGCGGCCCCAGGTGCCGGCGGACCTGGTCCACCAGCACGGCCGGCACCTCGCGTGTCTCGCCTTCGAAGAAGGCGCGGAACCCCGGCTCGTGCGCCAGCCAGTGGCGCATCTTCTTGTGGTACGCCAGCCGGTTGTTGCGCTCCGACGAGACGCCGCGGAAGAACTGCTCCCAGCAGATGTAGGAGTGCTTGTTCTTCCACAGCCTGCGCCCCAGCGCCTTCGGCGAGAAGGAGTACTCGAAGGTGTCGATCACGTGGTCGTAGAACTCCGTCCACTCGTAGTTCTTCGGCACCACGTTCATCGCCTGCACCAGGTCCAGGAAGTGGAAGGGCACGGGGATCACCCGCCCGTCGCGCTGGTAGTCCAGGTTCAGCACGGCGTTGCGCCCGAACGCCGACAGCACGGCGAAGTGCGGGTAGATCCCCGGCGCCAGGTCGATGAAGCGCTTCGTGAGCTCGAACGGCTCCGCCCCCTCGTCGCAGTCCAGCCCGAAGATCAGGTTGCACTGCGTGTAGGGGACGTAGCGGTTCACCAGGTTGGCCTGCTCGGCCACGCGCTCCACCTTCTCCATCCCGCGCACCGAGAGCAGCTTCGACTTGTTGCCCATGTCGTACCACGACTCGATCCCCGGGGCGATGGCCTTGAACCCGTTGCGCTGCAGCCGCTGCAGGTTCTCCTCCTTCAGCAGCGACAGCGAGGTCTCGGCCACGAACGTGATGGCGCCGGGGGGGACCACCTCCTCGATGGCGTCCAGGTAGTCGTCGAAGCGGATGCCGAAGTTGGGGTCGTGCCAGACGGCCACCGAGCGCGGCATCTGCAGCTCCATGAAGAAGCGCAGGTCGTCCTTGAGCCCCTCGTAGGCGAGCGGCTGGTATGGCACCACGGCGTCGATGCAGAAGCTGCACTTGTACGGGCACCCCAGGCTCCCCAGCAGCGGCACCAGCCGGAGCACCTTGGCGCGCTCCATCGACGGCTGCAGGAACTTCCACCGCTGCCTGAGGCCCGGCAGCTCGTGGGGCTGCTGCCGGGCGGAGAGGTAGAGCCCCAGCGGCCTGTGCGGCTCGGCGTCCAGCAGGATCTCGCGCAGCGTCTCCTTGTCGCAGAAGCCCACCACGTAGTCGAAGTACCTGCGGGCGTCCTCGGGATACGAGCGCGCGTGCGGCCCGCCCAGCACCGTGGGCACCCCCTGGTGCCGGTAGTAGGCGCTGAAGGCGTACGCCAGGAGCGCGCACTGCGAGAAGGCGTTGATGAAGAGGAGGTCCAGCTCTTCCGGGAGCCCGCCGGCCAGCAGCTCGGTCCCCGAGTAGTAGGCGATGTGGACCTGGTGCCCCTCTTCCTCGCACCAGACGCCCACCACCTGGGGCATGATGCTGGTGTTGTTGGCGCGCATGAGGCGCGAGTAGCCGTTGGTGGGCGGCTCCTTGCCGAGCAGGTCGATGATCCCGATGCGCATGTCGCCTTTTCGCCGGAGGGTGGCTGGGAAGACAACTCAGGAGAGCACGAGAGACACACCGTACGGGCGCCGGGCGCGGGAGGCAAGGAGTTCGTGCGCGCGGCCGCGGCGGGCCGCGTCCCCGCGCGCGTTCAGGGCGGCAGGATCACGTCGTTCCGTGCTCCGGCAGGCCGCGCGCATCGTACCGTTTTCCATGGATCGTTCTGGATTCTGATCCTTCCAACGGAAGCCTCACACGAGTCAACGGAGTCAACGGAGAACCCCCGCAGTTCTCCGTTAACTCCGTTTCCTCCGTGTGAGACATTCAGTTATGGATCTCGATCCCGCGAGGCTACTGCGCCTGGAGCACCTGGCGCCGGAAGTGGAGGACGCCGCGCTGCTCGAAGCGCAGCAGGAGCTCCGTGGGCGTGACCTCGAACGACCGGGCGCGCAGGAGCCCCTCCTGATACTTCCCGGCCTCTTCGGCCTCCGGCCCGCCGATCAGCGTGCCGACCAGGTCCCGCACCTGGATCGCCCCCTCCGCGGAAGCCGCGTAGCTGCCGCCGTAGACGTTCGGGCCGGCCTCGCCGCCCACGCGGCCGTCGGCGCTGAAGTTCACGATGAACCGCGCGCGGGCGGCGGAGAAGTCGCCCGAGGCCGGGGCGAACCCCACCAGGGTCCAGGCCGGGCCCGGCAGCAGGGCGGGATCGCGGGTCCCGCCGGCGAGCTCGGGCGCGGTGGCCGAGCTGCAGGAGAGCAGGCCGGCCAGGAGCAGTACGGACAGGGCAGCTTTCATGTGAGCCACTCCTCGAACGGGTTTCGTCGAACTCCACTGCGTCTGGAGAACGACACGCCACGCGAGGGTGTGACAGGGCCGTTGCCCGCGCCGGGTGTGGCGGAGCGAGCCGGCGCCGGCGATCCGGGCCGCCGTCCGCGCAAAGCCAGCGCGGGGGCACGAAAGCTCGTGCCCCCACGGGAGGCGGAAAGGGCGGCGGCCTACCGGATCTCGCCGAACGGGCGGAGCTGCGGCTCGACGGCGGCCCGGTCGCCCACCACCACGATCGCCATCTTCTCGTGGTCCAGGTACGTGCGCGCGATCCGCTGCACGTCGGCCGGCGTGACGGCGTACACCCTCTGCACGTACGTCTGCAGGAAGCTCTCCGGCAGGCCGTACAGGTCCACGAAGGCGAGCTGGTTGATGATGCCGCCCCGCGAAGAGTTCTGCAGGACGAAGGTGCCGGCCAGGTAGTTCTGGATGCCGCGCAGCTCCTCGGCCGTGGGCGGCTCGCCGCGCAGCCGCTCGATCTCCCGGAAGATCTCGGTGAGCGACGCGCCGGTCACCGGCGTGGTGACGTCGGCGATCTCGGCCCAGAACGCCGTCCCCAGCCGCGGCGAGACGGTGGAGCCGGGCGAGTAGGTGTAGCCCTTCTGCTCGCGGATGTTGCTGGTGATGCGCGAGCCGAACGAGCCGCCCAGCAACGCGTTGGTCACCTGCAGCGGCACCCAGTCCGGGTGCGACGGGTCGATGATCGGCAGCCCCACGAAGACGGTGGACTGCACCGCTCCCGGGCGGTCGATCAGATGCACCACCCGGCCCGTCGCGGGGCTCGGCCGCACCGGGGCCGGCGCCGGGCCGCGGGCCCAGTCGCCGAAGGCGCGGCGGACCGCCTGCTCCACCGCCTGCGCGTCGAAGCGCCCGGCCACGTACAGGTGGCTCCGCGCGGCGCCGAAGTTCGCCGCGTAGAAGTCCTTCGCCTGCTGCACCGTGTACCCCTGGATCTGCGCCTCGGTGGGGAAGATCCGCCCGTAGGCGTGGCCGGGGTAGAGCACCTGGCGGAAGCGCTCCGCGGCCAGCGGCTGCGGCTGGCTGCGCGAGATGGCGAGCTGCCGCACCCGCGCCGCCTTGAGCCGCGCCAGCTCCGACTCGGGGAAGCGCGGGTTGCGGGCCACGTCGGCCACCAGCTCCACCATCCGCGGCGCGAACTCGGCCAGCACGCTGCCGGTGACGCTGGTGCTGTTCTCGCCCACGCCCACGCCGATGGAGCCGCCCATCCCCGCGGCCTCGCGGTTGAGCTGCTCCGCCGTGCGGGTGGCGGTCCCCTCCTCCATGAGGTCCGTGGCCAGCTCCAGCAGCCACGTCTGGTCCGGGCCCTCGTCCGCGCTGCCCACTCGCACGCTGAGCAGCACGGTGGCCTTGGGGGTCTGGCCGTAGGGGACGAGCGTCACCTCCATCCCGTTGGGGAGGGTGAACTCGCGCGCGGCGGGGACGCGGAAGGGCCGGGGCGCGCCCGGCGCGGGGGGCGCCTGGCGCGGCTGCGCGGCGGCCGGGGCGGCCGCCGCCAGCGCGAGGCCCAGGGCGAGGAGCCTGCCTGTCGTTCGCATCGGGGTGGCCTCCGGTCAGCGGGCGGCGGCCGCGGGGCGCGGCTCGACGACCAGGATGGTGCGGTTGGCGGGGCGCAGGTACTCCTGCGCCGCGCGCTGGATCAGCTCGGGCGTGACCTTGCGGAACTCCTCCTCGATCCGGTTGATCATCCCCGGGTCGTCGTGGAACAGCGCGAAGGAGGCCAGCAGGTCCGCCCGGCCGAAGCCGAACAGCGCGTCCTGCCCGTCGTACAGCCCGCTGCGCACCTTCACCAGCGCGCGGTCCAGCGTGGCCCGGTCCACCGGCCCGGCGCGCAGCGGCTCCACCACCTGGTCGAAGGCCGCCACGATCGAGTCGGCGGGGACGCCGCGGTCGTGGAAGAGCCACGCCGTCCACAGCGTGGGCCCGTTGATGTTGAACGGGTTCCCCAGGGGGTTGAAGCTCGCCGAGACGCCGCTGGTGTACCCCTTCTCCTGCACCAGCTTCTGGTAGAGCCGGCTGTCGCGCCCCTGCGCCAGGATCTGGTCCAGCACCGCGAGCGCGAAGTACTCGGCCGTCCACACCCGCGGCGCGTGGTAGCCGATGGCGAGCGCGGGCCGCTGCGCCAGCGTGTCCCGCTTGACGGCGCGCTTCTCCTCGGTCTGGCGCGGCTCGGAGAGGTCGGGCTGCGCGGGCTGGGGCACTGCCGGGATGTCGCCGAAGTACTGGCGGATCCAGCGCAGGGCCTGCGCCGGGTCGAAGTCGCCCACCACCACCAGCGCCGCGTTGTTGGGCGAGTAGTACGTCTTGAAGAAGCTCTGCACGTCGGCGAGCGTGGCCGAGTCGAGGTCGGCCAGGTCGCCGTAGAAGTTGTGCGCGTTGTACCAGTTGGTGTTGGCGTACTGGGGCATGTCCAGCCAGGGGAAGCCGCCGTACGGGGTGTTCAGCACGTTCACGCGCACCTCGTTCTTCACCACCTCCTGCTGGTTCGCGAGGTTCTCCTGCGTGACGTCGAGCCCGCGCATGCGGTCGGCCTCGGCCCAGAGCACCGTCTCCAGCGTGTGGGCGGGGACGACCTCGAAGTAGTTGGTGAAGTCGAACCGGGTGGAGCCGTTCAGGATGCCGCCGTTGGACTGCACCAGCCGGATGAACTCCATCTTCCCCAGGTTCCGCGACCCCTGGAACATCATGTGCTCGAAGAGGTGCGCGAACCCGGTGCGGTTCCGCGGCTCGATGCGGAAGCCGATGTTGTAGTAGACGCCCACCACCACGGTGGGGCTGGTGGTGTCGCGCGAGAGCACCACCTTCAGGCCGTTGTCCAGCTTGTGGTACTCGATGGGTACGGTCGGGCGCGGCGCGCCCCCCGCCTGCGCCGCCGCGCCTCCCGCGGCCAGGCAGGCGGCGAGGACGAGGGCCGGCGCGCGTGAGACGGTTCTCATGCGGTCTCCAGGGAAGGAGGGAAGAGCGGCGCGCCGCCCGGGAGAGCCGGCGCGCGTCCGCCGTCAATTTCCGCGCACCCGCCCCCGCGCGTCAACACCCGTGGGACGATCCGGGCGGCCGCAGCGCGCGGCGCCGGCCTGAGGCCGCGCTCAGGCGCGGCGCAGGTCCTTCTCGTCGGCCATGAAGCGGCCGCCGCCCTCGGCTTCGACCTCATACTGGACGATCTCCCCGGAGGCGTAGCCCTGGCGGATGGTGCCCCGGCCGCGCGGGGCCTGCACGCGCTCGCCCTTGCGGAAGCGGAACGCGGCCGCCCCGCCGGCGTCGTCCAGCGTCTTCAGCCCGTCGCGCCAGTGGATGTGGAAGGGGCCGACGCCGTGCACCTGCACCACCGCCCCGTCCGGCGAGGCGCCGAACATGGTGCTCCCCTTCGGCGCGAAGGCGTAGGTGCCGGGCTTCATCTCCCGCAGCGCGGCCCGGTCCCAGCGGTCTCCCACGGCGAAGTACCACGTCCCCTGCACCACGGTGACGTGCTCGTCCACCGGGTGCGAGTGCAGGGGGATGATCGTCCCCGGCAGCTCCCGGATGCGCATCACGAACGGCTCGCCGGGCTTCTCCGGGTCGCCGTAGAGGATCTCCACGTCCCCCGCCATCGGCCGCAGCGGGATCACGCGGGGCCGCGAGGCGCTGGTGTCGGCCCGGGCCACGCCCGAGGCGGCGTCGAACGCGCCGCGCTCCTCCCCTCCGCCCTTCCACGCGGGCGCCTCGCGGCCGCAGGCGAGCACCAGCAGGCACAGCGGCGTGCAGCCCCATCGGCGCATCATGCCCCTCCGACGCTGAACCGTGATACCGGATTCCAGGAAGCAGTGTGCAATCCGGTCCTTTCGCGAACCATGTCATTCCGAGCGGCGCCGCAGCACCGATCCGGATTCCACACCTCAGCTGGGCGGCGCCCGAGGAATCTACTCACCCCGCCCGGACGCTGGCTCCATGCATCGGTCCGGCCTCCTGCCGGCCGCGGGTGGATCCTCGGGAGCCTGGCGACTTCGGTGGCGAACGCGCATCGGGCTCCACTCGGAACGACGGCTTCCCAATGCGCAGCGAATCTCGAAAAACGGTATGAGAGCTGATACGGCCCAGATTCCGTAGGACGCTTCACCAGCCCCGGTGACGCATCCGCCTCAGGATCTCCCGCCGGTACCACCCCGTGTTGTCGGGCGTGCGCCGGCGCGGGTTGGGGAGCAGCGCCGCCAGCCCCGCCGCCTGCGAGCGGGAAAGGCGCTTCGCGGACACCCCGTAGTGGTGCCGCGCGGCCGCCTCGACGCCGTAGACGCCGTCGCCCCACTCCACCTGGTTGAGGTAGAGCTCCAGGATGCGCTCCTTGCCCAGGATCAGCTCGGCCGGCGGGGTGAGCGCCAGGTCGTACAGCTTGCGGACCGGGTTGCGGCAGGCGCACCCGAAGAGGTTCTTCATCAGCTGCTGCGTGATGGTGGAGGCGCCGCGCACGCGTCCGCGCTCCGCCGCGTCGCGGCGCGCGTTGCGCATCTCCTCCCAGTCGAAGCCGTGGTGGGTCCAGAAGCGCCCGTCCTCCGCGGCCACCACCGCCCGCGCCACGTGCGGCGGCAGGCTGGCGAGCGGGACGACCTCCCGCCGCTTGTCGTATTCGCGCCGCCCGAGCCAGGCTTCGACCCGGCGCTGGACCTGGACCCCGGTCGTGGGCGGCGGGACGAAGCGGTAGGCCGCCAGCAGAATCAGGCAGAAGACGTAGTACGCGGCGAAGAGCTTGAGCGCCGCCTTCCCCACCCGGACGGCCGCACCGCGGGCCCTCCGCGGCGGGCGCGCGGGCGGAGCGGCGGGCCGCGGCTGCCCCACGTCCAGCGGCAGGGTCGGGTCGGCGTCCGGGCTCGCCCACGGTGCGCGGCTGTCGCTCATCGTACCTCTTTCGGCCCGAAGCGGGAGGCGGGATCGTCCGCCGGGACTTTCGCTGCGGTTGGGCACGAGAGATGCCACCGGACCAGCGATTTCTCTCGACCTGTGGGAAGGCCGCCGAACCGTCGACCGGGGGAGGGGAGGATGTCCCGCACGCGCACCCGCATCCGCCGCGCGCTCGCGCTCGGCTCGCTCGCCACCTGGACGGCGGCGCTGGCCGCGTGCGGCGGGGGGCACGTGCCGCTCCCCGCGCTCTCCCCCTCCACCATCGGCGACACCGCCGGGCTGGTGGCGCGCGGGGAGTACATCGTACGCAGCGTGGCCGTCTGCGGCCACTGCCACTCGGCCGACCCGCGCAACTCCGACGGGCCGCTCAGCGGCGGCTTCGCGTTCCGCAACTGGCGCCTGGGCACCGTCCGCGCGTCGAACCTGACGCCGGACCCGGCCACGGGGCTGGGCGCCTGGAGCGACGCCGAGATCGTGCGCGCCATCCGCTCGGGCGAAGACCGCGAGGGGCACGTGCTGGCCCCCGTGATGCCGTACGAGTGGTTCCGCGGGATGTCCGAGCGCGACGCCCTGGCGGTGGCCCGCTACCTGAAGAGCCTGCCGCCGGTGCGCAACGAGGTGAAGAACAGCCCCAACCTGGTCTACCGCGCCGCGCGGATCTTCGTCCTGGGCCCGAAGGACCCCACCGCGACGACGGTGCCGCGCCCCGGCCCGACGGCCGAGTACGGCGCCTACCTGGCCAACCACGTCTCCCTCTGCGCCGACTGCCACACGCCGCGCGGCGGGCTGCAGTCCACGCCGGACCGCGACCGGCTCTTCGCGGGCGACGCCACGCCGCCGCAGGGCTTCCCCGCCAACCCGTCCAACCTCACGCCCGACCGGGACACCGGCATCGGGCAGTGGGACGAGGAGGACTTCCTGCGCGCCATGCGCACTGGCGTCAACCCGCGGGGCGACACGCTCCACCCCTTCATGCCCTGGCGCGAGATGAAGCGGATGAGCGACGACGACCTGCGCGCCATCTACCGCTACCTGCGCACCCTGCGGCCGATCCACAACCCGGTGCCCCGCCGGCGGCCTGCGCAGGCCGGAGGGTGAGCGGCCACACCGTCCCGGGCGGGTTGACGCCGGCTGAGAATCTGATCCGGTAATCGGCCTCGCCCCTACGGGAACTTCGATCGCGCTGCAGCTTGCCTGGTCGAGCCCGCCGGACCTCCCGGCGGGCTCCCTCGATTCCAGGTCATCGCTCCGACCACCGCGACCCGGGAGAGGCGACGCGGAGCATCACAAAGGAGCGCCCGCAATCCGCCGGCGCGCGCCACGGCGCATCATCCGCTTTCGTATGAACCACTTCGAATTCGAAGTGAGCAGAATGGACTCTGCGCCAGGCCGCCGGCTCCCCTTGCCGGGTGCCCGGGAGGGGTGTAAAGATTCTTTTCACGCCGACAAAGGAACCGGATGACGAGCCACAAGGAGACCGCGTGACGATTCGGGCACATTCACGGAGCGACGAGCCCTGGGTGCTCGGACTCAGCGCGTCTCACAACGGTGCCGCCTGCCTCCTCCACGGAGACCGCATCGTGGCGGCCGTCCAGGAGGAGCGCCTCTCGCGCACCAAGCGGGACCGCCTCTTCGGATCCGAGGAAAGCCTCGCCGTCGGCTACTGCCTGCAAACGGCCGGCATCCGTCCGGGCGACCTGGATCTCGTGGTCCTCTGCGGCCAGGACAGGCTGATCGCGCCCTGGTACGATCTGGCCGTCAACCGCCAGCTCAGGCTGGTCAGGGAAAAGGTTCCGTGGCTGACCATCTCACACCACCTCGGCCACGCGTACCACGCGTTCGCGACGTCCGGGTTCGAAGACGCGGCGATCCTCGTGGTGGATGGGCTGGGCTCCCCGTTCGAGGATCTCTCGCCCGAAGAGCAGTCCCTGGTGCCCGACGCGAAGGGTGGATGGGAGATGATCTCGCTCTACCAGGCATCGGGCACGACCGTGGCGCCGCTCGAGAAGCACATGACCGCCGATCACCTCTGGCTGCAGTTCCGGCCCGAGGGAATGCCCCTGTTTCGCAGCCTCGGAGGGATGTATTCCGCCGTGGCGGCCCAGCTCTTCGACAATCCCATGGAGGCCGGGAAAGTCATGGGGCTGGCGCCGTACGGCGCGCCCGTGTTCGCACCCGAGGAGTTCTTCACGCTGGCGGACGGACGGTTCGTCTTCCACGACGGGGTTCCCGAGCGCTTCGATCACGACCGCCGGTGGCCGGACTGCGAGCTCGAGTACCGGAACCTGGCCCGCTCCGTCCAGGGTGCCCTGGAGGTGGCCGCGGAGCATCTCTTCGACAGGCTGGCGAAGCTCTCGGAAAGCCGCAACCTGTGCTATTCCGGGGGCGTGGCGCTGAACTGCATCGCGAACGAGAAGCTCTTTCGCGGGTCCCTGTTCCGCGACGTGTACATCCCCCCGGCCGCCGAAGACAGCGGCGTGGCGATCGGTGCGGCATACTTCGGGCTCTGGCGCCTGACGAACCGCAACACGCTCCGCGCCCTGCGGAAGGATGCGGTCGGACGCATCTACTCCCGTGACGAGATCGACCGCGCGGTCCAGGCGACGCCCGGCGTGAAAGTCACGAAGTGCGGAGCGGAGGAGGTGCTCGACGCGACCGTCTCCCGTCTCTGCGACGGCGAGTTCGCGGGATGGTTCCAGGGCGCGTCGGAGCTCGGACCGCGTGCGCTCGGCGGGCGGAGCATCGTGGCCGATCCGCGGAACCCGGAGGCGAAGGACCTTCTGAACCGGCGGGTGAAGGCACGCGAGGCGTTCCAGCCGTTCGCCCCCGCCATCCTGGAAGACCAGGCGGGTGAATGGTTCGACGTCGAGGGCACCAGCACGTCCAGTCCCTTCATGCTGCGCGTCTGGCCGTTCAAGCCGGCGGCCGGGGACCGGGTGCCGGCGGTGGTCCACGTGGACGGCACCGGGCGGGTGGAGACGGTTCCCCGGGACGGAGACCATCCCTTCTACCCCCTCCTGGACCGGTTCGCGCGCGCCACGGGAGTCCCGATCCTGCTCAACACCTCGTTCAACGGCCGCGGCGAGCCGATCGTGGAGACGCCCGAGGACGCGCTGTGGTGCATGCTGGAAAACGGCCTGGACTTCGTCGTCCTGGAGGATCGCCTCGTCGAGCGGGATGCGCCGACCCGCTCCCTCCTGGACCTGGTGCCCGTCCTGCTCGCGGAACAATACGTCCTGGAGCTCCTCCTTCGTCCCGGGGGACTCGCGGAAAGCGGTCCGGACACGGTCGTCGGCGTGCGAGTCGAGACGCCGTGGGGGGTTCGCGAGGAGATGCTGCCAGGTACGATGTACCCGCTGGTTTCCGCGATCGACGGCGTGGCGGACGGATGGGGATTGCGTGAGAGGATCGGCGCGAGCACCGGGAGCGCGCCGGAGCCACGCGAGCTCGTTCGGGCGCTCGGCCAGCTTCGCAGGCTGTCCATCATCACCCTCCGATCCCGTCCGGCGGGCGGATCCGACCTGGACGAGGCGCCCGGGGCTCCGTGACCGGCCGCCGATACCGGGCCGCCGCGGGCGAATGAATTCGCCCGCTACAAGCACACGAAGTCCGCCTTCGCGGACTGGCGGGCTGCGCCCGCGCGCTTCGCGCCTGAAGCCCGCCTGCCGGCGACGAAGCCGGCCTCCGCGCCGAACCAGCCTGCGAAGGCAGGCTTCTCGCCGTTGTTGCCGCGGGTTTACCCGCCCTTGCCCCGCCCCTGCCTCGACAAGAGCCTCACGCGTGCGCCGGCGCGCCGTCCTCCGCGAGCGGCACGGCGGAGACCGGGGAGACGGCCTCCACGCGGACGGGGACGCCGTTCAGCGCCGCGTTGCCGCCGAGCGCGTCGAGGCGCAGCTCGTCGGTGACGTCGTTGGCGCTGGCGCCGGGGTGCGCGGCGGCCACGCCCAGCCGGACGCCGGGCCGCGCGTGCCCGAAGCCGTGCGGCAGGCTCACCACCCCGGGCATCACCTCGTCGCTCAGCTCGGCGGCCACCTCCACGCTCCCCGCGCTCGAGCCGAGGCGCACCCGCGCGCCGTCGGCGATCCCCCGCGCGGCCGCGTCGGCGGGGTGCAGCAGCAGGGTGCAGCGGTCGCGGCCCTTCATCAGCCGCGGGTAGTTGTGCATCCACGAGTTGTTGCTGCGCAGCTGCCGCCTGCCGATGAGCAGCAGGTCGAAGCCGCCGTCCGCCGCCGCCGCGCCGTCCAGCAGCCGCGCGCGCAGGCGGGCCACGTCTTCCAGCAGCGGCCCCGGCGCCGCGTGGATCTTCCCGTCCTTCGTGGCCAGGCGCTCGGGGAGCGAGGGGCGCAGCGGGCCCAGGTCGACGCCGTGCGGGTTCCTCCGGAGCCGGCGGAGCGAGAGGCCGCGCGCGAAGGGGACGAAGCCGGCGCCGTAGGGGCCGGTGCGGAGCGCCAGGTCCAGCAGGCCGTGCGGCTTCAGCCGGCCGAGCGCCGCGTGCGCGAGCCGCGCCTTCACCCCGCGCTCCAGCCGCCGCTGGAGCCCCAGGAAAATCTGCCAGTCGTGCAGCGCGCCCGGCGGGGCGGGGAAGACGGCGGGGGAGTACTTCGCCGCGTCGCGCACCGAGAGCAGGTAGAACGCCAGGTCGTAGTGGTCGTGCTCCAGCGGCGAGGTGGGCGGCAGGATCAGGTGCGCGTGGCGCGTGGTCTCGTTCAGGTAGAAGTCCACCGAGACCATGAAGTCCAGCCCCGCCAGGGCCCGGTCGAGCTGTGCGCCGTTGGGCGTGGAGAGCACCGGGTTGCCGGCCGAGGTCACCAGCGCGCGCACCTGGCCGGGTCCGGGCGTCAGGATCTCCTCCGCCAGCGCGGCCACCGGCAGCTCGCCGCTGAACTCCGGCAGGCCGCGCACCCGGCTCTTCCAGCGCCCGTAGCTGCCGCGCCGGCTCCGCTTCAGCACGTCCACCGCGGGGTGAGTGAACATGGCCCCGCCCGGCCGGTCGAGGTTGCCGGTGACCAGGTTCAGCGTGTTGATCAGCCAGTGCGCCAGCGCGCCGAACTCCTGGGTGCTGACGCCGCAGCGGCCGTACGCCACCGCGCTGGGCGCCGCCGCGAACTCGCGCGCCAGGGCCCGGATCTCCTCCGCCGCGATCCCGGTGGCGGGCGCCGCGCGCTCGGGCGGCATCTCGCTCGCGAGCGCGCGCACCGCGTCCAGCCCCAGGGTGCGGTCCGCCAGCCGGCCCGGCTTCTCCAGACCCTCGACGAAGACCACGTGCAGCAGGGCCAGCAGGAGCAGCGCGTCGGTGCCGGGGCGGATGAAGTGGTGCCGGTCGGCGAGCGCGGCGGTCTCGCTCCGCCGCGGGTCGACGACGACGACGCGGCCGCCCCTCGCGCGGACGGCGCGGATGCGGCCCGCCGCGTCGGGCGCCGACATCAGGCTGCCGTTGGAGACGGCCGGGTTGGCGCCCAGCACCAGGAAGAAGCCGGTGCGGTCCAGGTCGGGGATCGGCAGCAGCAGGTAGTGGCCGAACATGAAGTACGCGGCCACGTGGTGCGGGAGCTGGTCCACCGAGGTGGCCGAGAACCGGTTGCGCGTTCCCAGCGCGCGGACGAAGCCGGGGGCGTAGAGGAGGCTGCCGTAGTTGTGCACCGTGGGGTTGCCCTGGTACACGGCCACCGCGTCGCGCCCGTGCTCGCGCTGCACGGCGGAGAGGCGCTCGGCGGCCTCGTCGAGCGCCTCGTCCCAGGGGACCGCCCGCCAGCCGCCGGGGGTGCGCCGGAGCGGCTGGCGCAGGCGGTCGGGGTCGGCGTGCACGTCGCCCAGCGCCACGCCCTTGGGGCAGATGTGGCCGCGGCTGAACGGGTCGTCCCGGTCCCCGCGGATGGAGACGACGCGGCCGGCCTCGGCCTCCAGGACCAGGCCGCACATCGCCTCGCAGAGCGTGCAGGTGCGGTAGTGGGTGCTCATGGGCAACCGCCGGTGGGTGCCTGGCGCCGGGCGCGCACCGCGCGTGCGCGCCCCGACGCTGAAGCTCAGGCGGGTGCCGCCGTACCGCAAGGGAGGCGGAGGAAGCGCGCCGGCCCGTCAGGTATCGGCGTACGCCGGCTCTCCCGCCTCGGCGACCACGGAGCGGAAGCCGGCGAGCCTGCCGTCGCGGAAGGAGTAGTGCTGGGCGAGGAGGACCTCGTACGGCTCGCCGGTCTCCGCCAGCCGGCCGGTCTCGCGCGCCATCACCATCACGTCGTCGCCCTGCGCCACCAGCGCCAGCGGCTCGGAGCGCTGGTCGCGCACCTGGCCGAAGTTCGCCGCGATGGCGGCGATCACGTCTTCGGCGCCCGCGGCCCGGCGGACCCAGGGGAAGCGCGCGGGCATGGCGAGCTCGAAGGTGGCCTCCGGCGCCAGGAAGCCGCGCAGCTCGTCGAAGCGGCCCGCGGCGATGGCGGCGACCATCCGGCCGAGCAGCTCGACGTTCGTCCCCTCGTGCTCCTTGCCCGCGCTGGCCGGATCGCCCTCGGCGAACGCCGTCCTGAGCTCCTCGGGCGCCTCGGCGAGTGACACCTGCTTCATGGGCACCTCCTCGATTGCGGACCGACCGGCGGAGCCGGCGAACCGGTAGCGCGGGATGGTCGCTACCGTGGCCCTGGCCACCGTCATCGAAAGCGTTTCATCCCGGCCACAACCAGCCGAACACGCCCGCCGCCAGGAGGGCGTAGATCAGCCCGTCGAACGTCTCCTTGACCGTGAAGCTCCAGGCGCGGCGGTACCAGATCGACACCTGCCACAGGGCGAGCGCGTACCCGATGAACGCGGTGGTGCCGGCGAAGCGGAAGACGTCCAGGTACTCCGCTCCCGGGGGCAGCGCGCGCGAGGCGACGTACGCGGCGAAGATGCTGACCACCAGGCAGTACAGGAACCAGAGCGCGAGATTCCTCCCCATCGACCAGGGACCGTTCGGGACCACCGTCATGATCACGACGGGACCCTGCCGCATCTTCTCGGCGAACTCCGGCGACTTCATCTCCGCGCCGCTCGTCGCGCGGGGCACCATGTAGTCGCCCGGCGGGATGGCGAACGGCCGCAGCGCGTCCATCACCCGGTCTTGGTCGGGCACCCCGGGATAGTCGTTCCTGTGCCAGAGGGGCGCCATGTGGATGATCGCACTGGCGACGAAGACGAGCACGGCCGACAGCAGGATCGGGAGCCACAGCGCGGTCAACCCGGTCATACCCACCTCCTTTGGTGGAAACGGGCCCGTGTTGGCGGGGGAAGGAGTCTTGCCGGCTGGACAGGATAATGATGGATCGCGCCGATGAACACATTCTTCTGAAGACGGGAGCGCCGGGGCGCCTTCAGCGCGCCACGCCGGACAGGTCCCGGTACCAGAGGAGCTGGACCTCGTCCGGCAGCCCGGGATAGGCGAAGCGGTGGATCGCTCCCAGCACGCATCCCCGCCGCGCGTAGAACCGGCACGCCGGCACGTTGACGTTCTGCGTCTCGACCTTGAGCCACCGGCACCCCCGCGCCGCGGCCCACGCCTCCGCCGCGCGGAAGAGGGCGGTGCCGACCCCACGCCCCCGTGCGTCGGGCGCCACGCGGATGTCCCACAGCACGGCCAGGTCCAGCCGCCCCTCCAGCATCTGGACGTCTGCCGTGTCGAACGCCACGGCGGCCCCGCCGGCGAGCCGTCCCGCGATCCTCGCCCCGAACAGCCCCCAGCGCGAGAGGTCGAAGCTCCTCGCCCAGTCCGCCGGGTGCGACCCCTCGATCGCGTCGTAGTCCTTCACGTACGGGACGCCGAGCCCGCGCCGCGCCAGGACGATCCCGCCGAGCCCGTCGTCCGGCGCCGACACGTCCAGCACCTCGCCGACCTCGAAGGCGATGGGGATGCGCGCGTACTCCGCCAGCGCCGAGACCGGCTCCTCGGTGATCTCAATCCTCATCCAGAAGGACCTTTCCGCCGGTCGATGCCAGGGAGGATCGGGCCCGTCATACCAGATTCCGCGATCGATTGGGCAACGAGGTGTCATCCTGAGGGAGCCGCTGCGCCGAACCTGCCTCGGCAACGATGCCTGGCGGCGGCCGAAGGATCTACTCCCCCCGGAGCGAGGCCGGCTTCCGCGCACCGCATCCGGCCGCCAGACACGCGGAGCAGATCCTTCGGTCGCGTCCGACCATTGGCGCGGGAGCGAATTACGCGCGGACGCTCCCTCGGGATGACTTCGTGTGTGGCATGGAATGCACGGTCGGTTTCGGAAGGTGGCATCAGACCCGCCGCGACATGAGCAGGTCTTCCGAGTACCGCCCGCCGAGGCTTTCGTAGAACGCCCTCGCCGCCGCGTTCGGGGGATACACGGCCCAGACGAGCGCGTGGCCGCCCGCGCGCCGGCAGACTTCCGCGGCGGCGTCCATCAGGGCGCGGCCCACGCCCGCGCGCCGGGCGCTCCCGGCGACGAACAGGTCCGCCACGTGGAGGACGCGGCCCCCGCGGTCGACGTCGTAGCCCTCGTGACAGAGCAGGTAGCCGACCGCCCGGCCGTCGGCTTCCGCCAGCAGGCTCGTGAAGGCGGGGCGCTCGCCGAAGCCGTCGCGCAGGTACGCCTTGGCCGTCACGCCGCCCGGGGCCGGGTCCCCGAGGTCCCGCAGGTACGCGACGAACTCCCGGCTGAGCGCGCCGACGGCTCCGGCGTCGGCGGGGGTGCAGGCCCGCACGCGCACGCGCGTCGAGCCGGGCTCCGCGCCGCTCACGTCATCCGGGGCCGGCGGAAGCCTGGTCCAGCGCGCGGAAGCGCTCGCTGAACCGCTCCATCCGCTCGCGGTTCACCCCGAAGTCGCGCCGGCCCAGGCGCGAGGCCGAGCGGAAGCGGACCAGCTTCGCGGGGCCGTCCACCACCACCTCCACGTCGTCCACGAAGCGGAAGACGCGGCTCCGCGCCTCCGCGCGCAGGTAGCCGGGCGCCTCCAGCACGACGCGCGTCCGGGGCTCCCGCAGCAGCGCCTCCCGCGCGCGCGCCTGCGCCTCTTCGGGCGTGCCGCGGAACGGGAGCGGGGGTATGGCGTGCCGCTCGTCCGTCGCCTCGGTCGAGACGCAGTTGGGCGTGCGCGGGCAGGGCCGCAGCGGCTGCCCCGGCTCGGTGAGCCTCATCTGCGCGTGGCAGCCGACGAGCGGCAGCAGCAGCAGGAGAAGCAGGAGCGGGCGCGGTCGTCGCACGTTCCCCCGGTGGCACGGCATGGGAGGATCATGGGCCCGAATGGGTGTGGCTGCCCGGTCTTTCGCTCGAGCGGACGGAAGTCCGGAGCGTACGGGAATCTCGGGACCCTGCATCTGTTTTGCCAGACCGGCAACCCGAGCGCTTGAGAACTGCTCGATCTAACATCGCGTTGCCACCCACCCGACGAAGTGCTCCGCCATTACGGCGTCGAACCCGGTGAGCTCTGTCAGTGCCAACCTGATATACGGCAAGAAATCTCGACAACGTAGATAACCGGCCGAGCCACACCAAGCGAGGCCGCACCCCAATTTCGCAAACTGCTTCTGCCACTCGCGAAGATCCTCGGGAATTACTTGGTTGACGCCGGAGATTACAAATACGACGATGCGGGGGCGATCAGGCAGTGGAGAGAAGCCCGCAGGATCAATCAGTGGGATGGCCTCGCCCTCGTGCATCTGGAGGTAACATTCCTCGACGTACCGTCTGAGCTCATCCTTTTTCAGCTTGGAGCCGAGCTTGTGCTCGAACCAAAGCTCGAGCGTCGGCGAGGCGAGCACCATATCAGGAAAGATCCGGCGTCGGCGGTTGACCTGCCGTTCACCATAGATCAACCATGTGATCTCGGGGTCGAGATGGAGACCCGAAGAGTCTTCGATCCAACGGAGAAAGGCTCTCAAAAGCGGTGGATTCCGCCGAAGCAGAACAATGAGGCCGAAGTTGAAGCACAACTCCGGGTTTTCTCCGAAAGCCGCTGCAAAATCTTCAAACACGTTCGAGAGATTTTCCATGCCGCGTACTCGGTGCAGACGATGTGGGTCTATCTCCACCCCACGCCGATCCCGGCCGTGGTGCGCAGGCGCTCCCCGAGCTGCGCCGTGTGGTGCTGGATGTGGCGGATGCTGGAGACCTGGTGCTCCGCGCGCGAGCGCTTCTTCCAGCTGAACCCGCACTCCGGGTCCAGGAGGTCGTGCGCGTCCACGGCGCCGTCGACCATTCCGTCGCAGAGGCTCCAGTACGTCAGCAGCTCCGCCTTCGTGTACGGCACGCCGGTCTGCGGCGGCCGGTGCGGTAGCTCCAGCACGTCGTCGAGCTCCGGCGGCCCCGGGACGCCGTCCATGTCCTGGAGCCCCGTCTGGTGGTGCTCCCAGGGGCGGAAGTCGGCCTGGTTCGACTGGAGGTAGAGGTGCGTGAAGTACAGCGTGTGGTAGGCGATCCGCCAGAACGGGTTGAGGTAGCCGCCGCCGGCCCAGAGCTCGCCGGGGCAGCGCTCGATCGCCTCCCGCAGCATCGCGAGCGCGGCGTGGTACTGCTGCTTCAGCGCGGCGCGGAACACCTGGACGGCGTCGATGCTTTCGGCGGCGGGCTCTCGCAAGTCCACGGCACAGCTCCTGGAAAGATGACCCCGACCGTAATCAAGGCCGGTAGCTGAGCGTCGGCCGGTAGCGCAGCAGCTCGCTCCGCACGCTTTCGACCAGGCCCGCGATGCCCGCCGCTCCTCCCTCGGGCGCGGCCTCGAAGAAGTCCGGGAGCGTCGCCGCCGCGGCGAAGGTGCGCACCGGGCGCATCAGCAGGTACTCGGGCGCCTGCCCCCCGATGCGGAGCCGGAACCACGTGTAGCGGGCGGCCGGGTCGCCCTGCCGGCGGGCGTGGTGCGCGGCGAGCGCCGCCGCGAACGCGCGCTCCCGGCCCGGCGCCACGCGGTAGGTGGTGAGGGCGAGGAAGGCCGACGTGTCGGGGAGCGGCGCGCCTCTGCCGAGCGCGTCCAGCCGCTCGTAGACGCCGTGGCCGAGGAAGTCCGCGTAGGGAGAGACGTTGGCGGCGTTGTCCGCGGCGTCGGCCGCCGGCTGCACGGCGGCGTCGAAGTCCGCGGCGGCGTGGCCGAAGGTGCCGTCCATGAACAGCCCGATGCGCTCGCCCAGCACGAACGACCAGCCGTACCACGTCCACGGATCGTTCGCCCCGCGGTGCCACTCCAGGTGGCGCTGGTAGCCGGCCTCGAACGCCGCCTGCTGTCCGGGCCTGGGCTGCAGGACCACGATGCGCGCGTAGGGCCCCGGCTCCGGACGCGGCGGAGTCTGCTGCGCGGTGGCGGGCACGGCGGCGCCGAGGGCGCAGGCGGCGAGCGCGAGGCGGAGAGGCAGCCGGCGGTTCAACGTGACACCTCCCATGGGGAGGACGGGTTCTCGGAGTCGCGCCCGGGGGCTCACCGCTGCCGCAGGAAGCGCAGGAGCAGGAGGTTGAACGCCTCCGGCGCGTCGCGGTTCGGGAGGTGGGCCCCGGGAATCCTCACCACCTCCACGCCCGGCGCCTGCGCCCGCACGCTGTCGGCGACCGCCTGGACCACGGGCGAGTCTCTCTCCCCGAGCACGAGCAGGCGGGGCATCGGCATTCCACGGAGCAGCTCCCGGCCGGCTGCCTCCGTCAGGTCCGGCGGCGCCCCGGGCTCCCTCGGCACCCCGGGGGGAGGACCGCTCATCGAGACCAGCGTCAGCGTCTCCACGCGCTCGGGATGCCGCGCCGCGAAGCCGTACGCCGCGCCCGCGCCCATCGAGAGCCCCACCAGGTGCGCCCGCCGCACGCCCAGGTGGTCCAGCACCCGGCCCAGGTCGTCGGCCATGGAGAACGGTCCCGTGGGCGGGGTGGAGCGGCCGTGCCCGCGCGCATCGTAGCGGATCACGCGGAACGCGCGCGAGAGCGGATCCACCTGCGGGTCCCACGACGTGTGGTCCAGCCCGCCTCCGTGG
Organism: Longimicrobium sp.; assembly: GCA_036389795.1. NCBI lineage: Bacteria > Pseudomonadati > Gemmatimonadota > Longimicrobiia > Longimicrobiales > Longimicrobiaceae > Longimicrobium > Longimicrobium sp. The sequence goes on along the minus strand of DASVWD010000111.1, from coordinate 18,754 downwards.
AGGAGCACGACGGCGGGGCCGCTGCCCCGGCTCTCGTAGTAGAGCTCGCCGCCCTCGACGGCGACCCGGCCCGTGTCGGAGGGCGCCGCGGGCGCGGAAGGCCGCACGGAGTGCGCGCAGGCGGTGCAGAGGACCAGCAGGAGGAGATACTTGCGCATGGCCTCGATTCCGTGGGAGTGCGTTGCGCTGGTCAGGCGACGCGGCCGGCGAGCGCTCCGTCCCGGCGGCTCACCCGCCGGCCTGTTCGAGCATGGCCCGATCCTGCGCGACGGTGTCCCGGAGCAGGGCCAGCAGCTCCTCCTCCCGCCGCACGAGGTCCTGGAAAGCCTGGAGTACGCCTGGAGAGGCCATGGCCTCCGAATCGTGCGCGGCCATGGGAAGGTCGCGGTACCCGGCCATCCGCTCGGCCGTTGCGCGGAGGGCGGCGACGAGCTCGCGATGCCGCTCCGAGAGGTCGCGATATGCGTCGAGCTCCAGCCGCGCGGTCTCGTCGCGCGAATCGAGCGCGGTCATGTGGATCTCGAGGTTCTCGGCAACGGAGGCGAGAAGTCCAGCGAGCGCCGCGTGCAGCGCCGAGCGCTCGGCGAGTCCCTTCCCGCAGGTCGGTCGATCGTCCATCAGGCCTCCTGAAACCTCTCCTCCCGGCTCTCCTGCGCGCGTGGAACTGGCGGGCGCCAGGCGGCGGCGCTCACTCGACGGGGCAGAGGGTCGCCAGCCGCCGCAGGTCGCGCCAGCCGTAGTTGGCGTAGCTGGTCGTGCCGTCGGGCTCCCGCAGCTTCTCACCCCCGAGCGCCTCGTAGAAGCCGCACGAGGGGTTCCCCGCGTCCGCGAACAGCAGCATCGAGTCGACGCCCTGACCGAGGAAGCGGCGCACGACGTGTCCCACGAGCCGGCGCCCCAGCCCGCGGCGCTGGTATTCGCGCAGCAGGTAGATCTTGTTCAGCTCGCCCGCGTAGTCCGGCTGGTCGGGGCTGGCGTACCGCTTCCCCTTCGCGAACCCGACGAGCTCGCCGTCGTCCCGCTCCACGACGAAGCAGAACCAGCTCCCGTCGTCCGCCGCGAACGCCTCGCGCCACTGCCGCTCCCGGACCTCGTACGTCGGCGGCGAGCGCACCCCGGGATACGTGTCGTTCCAGGTGACGACGTGCAGCCGCGCCAGGGCGGGAATGTCGTCGGCGGTCGCCTCGCGGATGGCGAGGCTCGGTGGCTTCGGAGACTCAGGCCCGTTCATCCGTTGTTCCAGGTCGCGGGAGAACCAGCTCGCGGGGTTCGCTAGTCCCACCAGAGGAAGACCGCCTCCTGGCCGGTGTCGGCGTAGGGGTCGAACCCCTCTTCTTCCACCTCGCGGTTCACCACCGCCAGCACCGACTCGCGGCGCCGCGGCTCGGCGGGGAGCTGCACCCGCAGGCCGTCGGCGTAGGGCCCGCCGTGCTCGAGCTCGTCGCGGATGCACTCCGAGGCGACCACCACCCGCACCGCGCCAGCCGCGTAGAGCTCCTCGACGAACTCCAGCGCCTCCGCCTTCTCGTCGAAGCGGTTGCCGGCCAGGGGCGCGTCGTGGCCGTTGGCGGCGAGCCATTCGCGCGCCTCCGGGTCTTCCGGCCGGATGGCGTCGTGGTCCTGCTCGCTGATCTCGCGGATTTGCTGCTGCAGCTCCTGGAGGGCCGGGCTCCGGCCGGGGTCGAGCGCCGCCCGCAGCTCGCCCGCGAGCTCCTCGATCGCCGCCAGCTCGGCGTCGCTGATCGATTCCAGCTGCCGCGCCTGCGCCGCCAGCGCGTTCTGGAAGACGCCCCATCCCCCGAGGGCGCCCGGGTCCCGCAGGGCCGCCAGCTCCTGGTCGATGCGGGCCCGCGCGCAGACCTGTCCGCCGCCGCCGCTCCAGCAGTCGTCCGTGAGCTTCCACAGCCAGGTCAGGCGCTCGAAGTCCTCCACCACCGCGCCCGGCTCGGCCCCGAACACGTGCGCGCGAGGGTGCTGGCGGAACCTCGGTGAGTTCGCCGCCATTGGTACGCGCGCGAGCAGCTGAAGGCCGCGTCCCGTGGTCAGGAACGCCAGGTGGTCGCCGCCGAACGCTTCGAGCGCGGCAAGCAGCTCGCGGATGCGGCCCGCGCTCAGCGGGCGCGCTGGCGCGGATGCGTTGGGATGGCTGTTCAGCATGGAACGAGAGTCATGGGCCCGTCGGCCACTCGCCGTCGCACGCCATGGTGCGCGCGAAGGCCGCCCGGCCGCCCCGGAACTTCGTAGGGGAAGCCGTTGATCAGCCACGGGTTCTGGAACTTCAGCGACCTCGCTTCCGAACTCAAACGCAGACACGCTATAGGGACGGTGTTCTGTTCCTATACCACACCAGAACACGGTCGGCCAAGGTGAAGGTTGCGTTCGACTCACGGATACATCCGAGCGCCTGCAGCGACTGAAGTGCGGCCGGGAGGGCAGCTGGATCACTGCCCGGGACTCCTCTGGTCTGTCGCGCAACTGCGGCCGCGATTTCGTCCCGTGTCGCCGAGCGTGACGGACTCTCGTGCAGTACGAGCAGTACCACGCCCTCCGTGGGGCTCAGGGGCCGCGCCACACCGTTTAGCGCCGTGATGCACGCAAGCACTGCCGCGCCGATGGCCCAGCCGCCGCCACCGCTGATTACACCTCCGGCTGCACTCGCAGCCGCGCTGAGCGCCGCGGCAATGTCGAATCGAATCACTCGGAAACGCTCTTCTCCACGAACCTGGATCGACACGAGCGCGTCTTCGAAAATATCGGGTAGCGTGATCGCGGCGTCGCTGATGGCAGCACCAATGCGTACAGCGTCGTCTGCGTCGAGCCCCAGATCGGTTGCAGTTTCAAGGGCCCGGATCAACTCGCGCCTGACGATCTCCGTCGTCTCCACTTGGAACACCTCCTCTTCCATAAGCCTGGTGGGAGCATCAAGAAGGGCGTCGAACGCGTTGCTGAGATTGGCGTTTTTCTCGTCCAAAATCACAGCTATGTGCTTTATCCGTGTGGAGATTGCTGGGTGAGTGGTAGAGCGGTGACCTCTTCTTTCGAAATGCAGCAGACCCTGCGTGAGGTGGAGAGCAGCCACCATTCCGCAAACGCGCGCCTCGTCTCCCGTTCCAACGATGACTCGGGCCGCAAATTCATCACAGGCGAGTTCAGTAAAATGAGGATTCTCGAACATCATGCCGATCACATGAGCAAACTCGTGAAATAGAATGAAGTCCACCGCGCCTCTGAGGAGCAGGTGCAGGAGGTGCATCTGCTCCGTTGATAACGTGAAGTCGAGAGCCAGGGCCCTGAGTTGCCTGCCGCAGGCCATGTCTCGAATGCTTCTTAGAGCCTTGAGACAGGCGGCAAGATCGTCGGGAGCGCCGCGCAGCCGCCGGATGCCGATGGCTCGTTGTTCGGTGGTTTCTGTGGCGAACCCGACAACCTGATGTAGAGATGCGTACAGCAGATCGTGGATGCCGTGGTGTACTACAACCACGTTCAGGTTGGCATCCGAGGTAATGCCAGCATTATACCCGCCCATGTACGGCACGAACACCTGGATGTTGTGCAGGCGGCTCAGCACACAATCCGATAGCCACTCGAGGCTACCATCCGCCTTGTCAGAGGCAATGCAACCTTCCAATAGGTCGTGCCGGATCATGGCCATCGCATCAGGACAACGGGGCAGCCACTCCCGGAGGTCTGAGAGTGCGTGTTCCAGCAAGCCCTGCGCGACGTCATGTCGCTCTTCGATCACATACTCGGGCTCAGCTTCCAGACGGGTTGCTACATCGCCGAAGTGTTGGGCTTCGATCTCCGCATCGCCTCCAAACTCGATAAGCCGATGCCGCAACTCAGCGATGTCCGACAGCCGGGCATCGGCTAGTTGCTGAACAAGAGCTTCATAGGTGAGGCCGAGCGCGGCTGCTTGTCGGCGAACAGAACTCCTTTCGAGTTCGATCAGAGCGTCCCGGTCGAGCATTGGACCTCGAGGGTCGAGATCAACTGGGTGCAGCGCCTACCCACCTCCGTTGGCATCCCGAAGTACCGGTTTGTTCCCCACATTCCCTCACACCTCCTTCGGCCACTCCCCGTCGAACGCCACGGTGCGCGCGAAGGCCGCCTCGCCGCCCTGGAACTTCCAGGGGAAGCAGCCGATGATCAGCCGCCGGTTCTGCAGCTCGGGGGCGCTGATCTCGCCGCCCAGGTTCTCGATGTGCACGCAGTTGTGCGGGAACAGCTTGTTGTGCGTGAGCTGGTAGTCCTCGTCGGGGAAGAGCCGCGCCACCGCCTCGGGCCCGCCGAACTTGGCCTCCGCCTTCGCCCGCACCCGGTCGCAGTGGCCGTGCATCCCCTTCCCCAGGAAGCGGCCGATCGGCAGGTCCATCGGGTGGTCCGTCGACACCGCGTCCACGCCCCAGATGTGCACCTCCTTCTCCAGCAGCCACGGCACCATGTCGGGGTGCGCCCCCGGGTGCAGGTGGATGTACTTCTCCTCGTCGGCCTCGTCGCCCCACTGCGCGTAGCGGTGCCAGCCGGTGTGCAGGATCACGATGTCCCCTTTGCGCACCTCCACCCGGTCCTCGATCATCTTCGGAGTGTAGACCGCCAGCTCGTCCATCTCCTCGGTGAGGTCCACGATCACCCCGGGGCCGCACAGCCAGTTCAGCGGGATCTGGTCGATGGTGAGCCCCCTGGTCTGGAAGTGCCGCGGCGCGTCCAGGTGCGTGCCCATGTGGTTCGAGGTCATGATGTACTGCGCGTTCACGCCGTGCTCGGCCTTGCGCTTGATGTACTTCACCTCGAAGGGCGGGTAGTACGGCCAGAACGGCGCCTGCTCGTTCAGCGGCTGGGACAGGTCGTAGATCCGCATCGGTCTCCGGATGGGCTGGGGTGATTCACGGTCTCGCGCCGGACGGGCCACACTATAGCGGGAGCGAGTCGATGCGCCAGAGGGCCAGGCGCTTGGAGCGGTAGCGGCCGCCCGAGTGCGTGCACTTCTCGTCCACCAGGGCCAGCGGCGGCGGGAAGCGAAAAGGGGCCTCCTCCAGGTTCAGCTCGCGCCACCCGCCCGTGCGGATGTCCAGGTTGCGCCGGGTGTCCAGGAAGGTGGTGGTGAGCAGGTACGTGCTGCCGCTCTCCCGGAAGTTGCCGAGCGCCGCCCGGATGTCGGCGAACGAGAAGTGCACCAGGCAGTCGCGGCAGAGGACGACGTCGGCCCTGGGGAGCGGGTCGCGCGTCAGGTCCGCGCAGGCGAAGCTCCGGCGCCCGCCGCCGTGGAGCTCCTGGTTCTTCTCGACCAGCTCCGGCACCACGTCCACGCCCACGTAGCGCTCCATGCGGTCGGCGACCGGCTCGATCCAGTTGAAGTCGCCGCAGGGCGCGTCGAGCAGCACGCGCGCGCCGATCCGCTCCAGCAGCTCCGCCAGGTCGTCGCGGAAGTCCTCGCCGCGCGCGCGGGTGGAGCCCGGCCCCGACACCGACTCCGGGTCGCCCCACTCGTTGCTCCGGTAGATGCGCGAGAAGACCTCCCGGTGGTCCGGGCGCGGCAGCAGCCGCAGGTAGAGCCCGCGGGCGGCCTCCCGCAGCGATCGCAGCGCCCGGCGCGCGTCGGGTCGGCTCATGCTCATCGCGGGGTCAAGGCCCCTTGCCTGTTCCCGCCGCCGACGGCCGGCCGGAGCTCGCCGCGCCGGGAGACGCACGCGTCGGCAGCGACCCGGGAGGACACGTGTCGGTCCCCTGCTCGTCGGTCACCAGCTCCTGCACCTCGCCGTCCGCGTTCCAGCAGATCCGTGCATACCGGTAGCCGACGATCGCGCCGTCCGCGATGCCGACCGTGCTCCGGTCCGCGGAAGAGCCCTTGATCGCCAGCTCCAGCAGCCGCGCATCCAGCTCTCTGCGCGAGACCACCTCCGCCCTGTGGTCGAACAGCACGCCGACGGCCGTCACGATCCGGTATTCGGGATCGCCGCGGCTCAGGCGCCGCACCAGCCTGGAAGCCCTGGCCAGGCTGTCGTTGATCTCGTCGACCAGGCCGTCGGGGTTGTCGATCTCGAGAATGACGATGCGGTAGCCCGCAGCCGACTGGTCCCCGCCGGCTGCCTGCGCGCCGGAAGCGGAGTCGAAGCGCACCCCCAGCCGCTCGAGCCGCACCGAATCGGTCCTGGAGATCGTGTACTCCTGTACCTTGTACGGCTTCACGCTCTGCCAGGGCCAGGGCGAGCTCATCCTGCGGTAGATGTGCTGCTCGTGCTTTTTCAGGTCCCGGAGCGGAGTGTTCCGGGGAATATCGATCCGGCGCCCGAACGAGCCGAGCAGCGCGCCGTTCGCCTCGATCGTGCGCATCCCGGAAATCCTGGCGACGAGAGCGGAGTCCCGCTTCACGAGTCTCGGGTAGACAACGTACGCCGCGATGGCGATCGCCATGGCACCGGCGAGGATGCCGGCGAGCTTTCGCCGCCGGGGCCCGGCGGTGGCCGTCTCCGCCATCCGTCCTCCTCCGCGCTGCGGAACAGGTGGTCGAGCCGCACCCTCGGCTTCGAGATCCATACCGAACGGACTGCTGGAGCGATCCGCGGACTTCCGGCGGAACCGGGAAAGACGGATCACCGTGCCGGAACGGCGCTCGCCCGCCAGCGGCCGGAACCGTCGCGGACCCGCGTCACGCCTCGGGAGCGGCCGGGGTGAGCCGCACCTCGCCCGCCGGGGCCGCCCGCATCAGCGCGGCGTACACGGCGAAGGAGACCAGCGTCGCCGAGAACCAGGCGCCGTCGAAGAGGAAGCGCAGCGACGGGTGCAGCCGCCCCGCCAGCGCCACCAGCACGCCCGCCGCGAGCGCGGCCACCGCCCGCGGGTTCACCCCGTTCGCGTACGCGTAGGCGCCGTCCTCGCGGTAGAGCTCGGCCAGGTCCAGGCGCCGGCGCCGCACCAGCAGGTAGTCGCAGAGGATCACCCCGCCCACCGCGCCCAGCAGCCCCGAGTAGCTGATCAGCCACCCCTGGTACATGTCCAGCAGCTTCCAGGGGAAGATCAGGATGCCGACCACCCCCGCGATCAGCCCGCCCGTGCGGAAGGAGATCCGCCGCGGCGCCAGGTTGGCCAGGGTGAAGGCGGGGCCCACCACGTTCGCCGCGATGTTCGTGGTCAGCGTCGCCACCGCGAGCACCACCATCGCCACCAGGCCCAGGAGCGGGCTGTCCTGCTCGCGGGCGATGCGGGCCACCAGGTCCACCGGGTTCCAGATCGCCTGGCCGTAGAGGATCACCGTGGCGCTGGTGACCGCCACCCCGATGAAGGCGAACAGCGGCATCGTGGTGAGCAGCCCCAGCGCCTGGCCCACCGCCTGGTCCTTCTGGCTCTTCGCGTAGCGGGAGAAGTCGGGGATGTTGAGCGAGAGCGTGGCCCAGTACCCCACCATCGCCGTCACCCACGGCAGGAAGACGCCGGCCAGGAACGCCCCCGCCGGCACCGCCCGGTCCTGCGTCAATGCGTCCGCCCCGCGCAGCATCGTGCCGATGCCGCCCACGCGCGCCGCCGCCCACCAGAGCAGCGCCAGCCCCGCCGCGATCAGCAGCGGCGCCGAGAGCGTCTCCAGCCACTTGATGCTCTCGGTGCCCTTCCACACGAACCAGATGTTGATCAGCCAGAAGGCCAGGAACGAGAGGTACTGCGGCAGCCCGTACCCCATGAAGCGCGCGCCCCCGCCCAGCTCGCTCCACCCCGGCCAGAGGATGCCCAGCAGCACGTCGATGGCCATCCCGCCCACCCAGGTCTGGATGCCGAACCAGCCGCACGCCACCACCGCGCGCAGCAGGGCGGGGATGTGCGCGCCGCGCGTGCCGAAGGAGGCGCGCGCGTACACGGGGAAGGGGATGCCGTACTTCGTCCCCGCGTGCGCGTTGATGACCAGGGGGATCCAGACCACGGCGTTGCCCAGCAGCACGGCCAGGAGCGCCTGCCACCAGCGCATCCCCGCCTGCACCATGCTGGCGGCCAGCATGTAGGTGGGGATGCAGACGCTCATCCCCACCCACAGCGAGGCGATGTGCCACAGGTTCCAGGTGCGCGCGTGCAGCGGCGTGGGCGCCAGGTCCTCGTTGACCAGGGGCCCCGGCGGCAGCTCGCCCGCCAGCTCCACCATCCCGGCATCGGCGGATCGCGTCATCGGCACGCTCGGCGGTGAGGACGGTTATCGAACTGCTGAACGGCAACAACGGGTTTGGGCGTGTCCCTCCGCTGCGCTCCGGGCCGGGCTGCGCGCGCCGTAGGCCTGCAAACAACGCAGGCCAACGGCGCCGGGCCGCCACCGCCACGATACCCCTGTGGCGGCGTCGTCCCGGCCCTCCGGGCGCGCATCCCTCACGCGGGTCTCGTCGCGCGCGGAGCCGGATCTCCCGGTCGAGCGAGCCCCGGCGAGCAGTCCGCGCAGGCGGACTTTGTGCCGTTGTAGCCCCCGGTTTCAACCGGGGGACCTTCAACCGGGGGACCCCATCCGCGCCCGCGCGAACGCCCTGGGCAGCGTGCGGCGCACCAGCACCTCCACCAGCCGCCGCCGGTACGCCGCCGACGCGTGGATGTCCGACGGCGGCTCGATCTCCGCCGCGGCCGCCTCGGCGGCCGCGCGGATCCCCTCGTCGGTCGCGTCGCGCGCCACCAGCGCCTCCGCCGCGCCGCGCGCCAGCACCGGCCCGCTCCCCACCCCCAGCAGCGCGATGCGCGCCCCCGAGCAGCGCCCGTCCTGGCCCAGCGCCACCCACGCCGCCAGCCCCGCCAGCGCGAAGTCGCCGTGGCGCCGCGAGATCTCGTCGAACGCCCACCCCTGGGCCGGGCCGCGCGCGGGGACCTCCACCTCCAGCAGCATCTCCTCCGGCTCCAGCGCCGTGCTGAAGAGCCCGGTGAAGAAGCGGTCCGCCTCCACCGCGCGCGCGCCGCCCGGCCCCGCCAGGTGGAAGCGCGCCCCCAGCGCCAGCATCACCGCCGGGAGCTCGGCGGCCGGGTCCGCGTGCGCGATGCTCCCGCCCACCGTCCCCCGGTTGCGCACCTGCGGGTGGGCCACGAACGGAAGCGCCTCGGCCAGGAGCGGCGCCCGGAGCGCCACCAGCTCGCTCCGCTCCGCCGCGCGCTGCCGGGCCATGGTCCCGATGCGCAGCGCCCCGTCGCGCTCGGCGATGTGGTCGAGGCCCGGGATGCGGTTCAGGTCCACCAGCACCGCCGGCTGCGCCAGGCGGAAGTTCATCGCCGGCACCAGGCTCTGCCCGCCGGCCAGCACCTTGGCGTCCCAGCCGTGGCTCGCCAGCAGCCCCAGCGCCTCCTCCACGCTGTCGGGCCGGTGGTACTCGAACGGCGCGGGCTTCATCGGCGCCACCCGAGGATCGGGTCACGACTTCTCAACGCGTTGTGTCTCGTAGGGGCGAGCATGCGAGTCCGAGCACAGGCGGCATCGGCGCAGGAGGCCGCCTGCCGCGCCCGGGCTGGCCCCCGCCGGTCGAGGCATGCCTCGACCCTACGAATTCGGGCCGGTCTCATCGCCCCACCTCCGGCGCCGGGGCCGCCTGCGCGGCCGGGACCGGAGTCTCCGCCGCCAGCCCCCGCCCGCGCGCCTCCTCCAGCAGCTCGAAGAGGCGCCCCGGGGAGAGCGGGATCTCGCGGATCTCCAGCGCGTACTCCGGCAGCGCGTCCTCCAGCGCCTGCGCGAACGCCGCGCCGGTGGGGATGCACCCCGCCTCGCCCACCCCCTTGAGCCCCAGCGGGTTCATCGGCGCCGGCGTCTCGCGGTGCGCCATCCGCACCTCGGGCACGTCCAGCGCCGTCGGCAGCAGGTAGTCCATGAACGAGGCGTTCAGCAGCTGCCCGTTCTCGTCGTAGTGCAGCTTTTCGTAGAAGGCGTTGCCGATCCCGTGCGCCACGCCCCCCTGCACCTGCCCCTCCACGATCACCGGGTTGATCAGCCGCCCGCAGTCGTGCACCACCACGTAGCGCACCACCTTCACCAGCGCCGTCTCGGGGTCCACCTCGACCACGATCGCGTGCACCCCGCTCGCCGTGCTCCCGTGGTCGGGCCCGAAGTAGGCCGTGGCCTCCAGCCCCGGCTCCGTCCCCGGCGCCACCGCGCCGCGCAGCGGGTTGGCGTACGCCGACAGCTCGCCGAGCGTCATCTCCCGCCCCGGGTCGCCGCGCGGCCGCACCCGCCCGCCCGCCACCTCGACCTCCTCCTCGTCCACCCGGAAGACGCGGCTGGCCACCCCCACCACCTTGGCGCGCACCGCCGTGGCCGCCGCGTGGCAGGCGCTCCCGGCGACCACGGCCCCGCGGCTGGCGAACGTCCCCGTCCCCCAGCCGAACTCGCGCGTGTCGCCCGTCACCACGCCCACGTGCGCCACGTCCACGTCCAGCACCTCGGCCACGATCTGCGCGAACGCCGTGTAGTGCCCCTGCCCCTGCGTCCCCAGCCCCGTGGCCACGCGCACCCGGCCGCTGGGCTCGATGGTCACCCGCGCGCCCTCGTACGGCCCGATCCCCGTCCCCTCCACGTAGCTCACCACGCCCAGCCCCAGCCGCCGCCCGGCCTCGCGCGCGCGCCGCTGCTCCTCGCGAAAAGCCGCGTAGTCGACCATCTCCAGCGCCGTCTCCAGCGCGGGGAGGTAGTTGCCGCTGTCGTAGTAGAGCGGGGCGAAGTCCTGGAAGAGGATCCGCCACTGGTGGGGGAAGTCGTCGTGGCGGATGTAGTTGCGCCGCCGGATCTCGGCGGGGTCGATCCCCAGCTCGCGCGCGGCGATGTCGAGCAGGCGCTCCATCACGAACACGCCGTGCTGGCGCCCCGCCCCGCGCACCGGCGTCACCGTGGTGCGGTTGGTGAACACCGCGCGGAACTCGCTGTCGTAGTTGGGCACGTCGTACGGGCCCAGCAGCGTGCACTGCGAGTTGATCGGCACCGTGAGCCCGTACGGGTCGTACGCGCCGGTGTCGTGCAGGAAGCGGTCGCGCACGCCCACGATCCGCCCGTCGCGCGTGAGCGCCATCTCCGCGTCGTGCACCTGCCCCCGTTCCTGCGTGGTGGCGTAGAAGTTCTCCTGGCGGTCCTCGGTCCACTTCACCGGGCGGCCCAGCCGCATCGCCGCCCAGGGGACCAGCACCTCCTCGGGGTAGAACATCATGATCTTGGGCCCGAAGCCGCCGCCCACGAACGGCGCCACCACGCGCACCTGGCTCTCGCCGAGGCCCAGCATCCGCGCCAGCCCGTTGCGGATCGGGATCGGCGCCTGCGTGGTGTCCCAGACGGTGAGCTCCTCGGCGCGCGGGTCCCAGCGCGCCGCCACCACGCGGTTCTCCAGCGCGCACGCCGCGCCGCGGTCGTAGTGGAAGCGGCGGCTGATCACCAGGTCGGCGTTCGCCTTCGCCGCCTCGTAGTCGCCGTGCGTCTGGGGTACGAACGCCGACAGGTTGCTCCCGAACTGCTCGTGGATGAGCGGCGCCCCCGGCGCCAGCGCGGCCTCCAGGTCGCTCACCACGTCCAGCGGCTCGTAGTCGACGAAGATCTCGGCCGCCGCGTCCTCGGCCAGGTAGCGGCTCTCGGCGACCACCATCGCCACGGGCTCGCCGGCGTGGCGCACCTTCTCCTTCGCCAGCGGCACCTGCGAGGCCTGGTTGAAGACGAGGCCCTCCACCGGCGGCGGGGGGACCAGGAGCGGGCCCGGCTTCCAGTAGTCGCCCAGGTCCGCGGCCGTATAGACGGCGGCCACGCCCGGGCGGGCGAGCGCGGCCGAGACGTCGATCCCGCGCAGGCGGGCGTGGGCGTGCACGCTGCGCACGAACGCCACGTGCAGCATCCCCTCCAGCTGCACGTCGTCCACGAAGAGCGCGTGCCCGGTGAGGAGGCGCCGGTCCTCGTTGCGCAGGACGCCCTGGCCGACGTAGGCCCTGCTCACGCCGTGCGGATCGGCTTCTGGGGAATGGGACATCGCTCAGGCGGCGGGGGCGGAGGCGGAGGCGCGCTCGGCGGCCAGCTGCACCGCGCGGACGATGTTCTGGTAGCCGGTGCAGCGGCAGAGGTTGCCGGAGAGCGCCTCGCGGATCTCGACTTCCGTGGGGTGCGGGTGGTCGCGGAGGAAGGGGACCAGGCTCATCAGGAACCCCGGCGTGCAGAAGCCGCACTGCAGCGCGTGCGTGTCGCGGAACGCCTCCTGGAGCGGGTGCATCCGCTCGCCGTCGGGCGCCAGCCCCTCGACGGTGGTGAGGTCATGCCCGTCGGCCTGCACGGCCAGGACCAGGCACGAGCGCACCGACTCGCCGTCCATCAGCACCGTGCACGCGCCGCAGACGCCGTGCTCGCAGCCGACGTGCGTGCCGGTGAGGCCGAGGTCCTGGCGCAGGAAGTCGCTCAGCAGCAGGCGCGGCTCGACGGCCCGCCGATACGATGCGCCGTTGACGGTGACGCTGATCTCCACGGGTCCGGACAAGGACGGCTCCACGGGGATGGGGAACGGAAGAACTCCCGCCGGAGCCGTCGCGAGGAGGCTTGCGACCGCCGATGGATGCGGGGGCTGGAAAATCGCTACAAACAGATAGGTGACGGCCCGCGGCGGGGCAAGGGGACGGCGGGCGATCGGATGCAGGGGCGATCTCTTACTTCACGAAGTCTTCGAGAGACACGGCCGTACCGGGAAACGCCCGCAGTACCTTCTGATCGGCAGTGACCAGCGGCACGCCAAGCTCCTGGGCGAGGTGAACGAACTCGCAATCGTACGCCGCGCAGCCCGACCGTTGCGCCAGGTTCAATACGGGCGCGGACGCCACCGTAAATTCCTGTTTGTCCAAAAGCTTTTCGGCTTCCTGCATGAACCTGAGCGCATCCGAGAGCACCATTCCCTGCAGTCGCATCGCCAGCGCCAGCACGTTGCGGAACTCGCTTCGCCAGAGGAGGGGAGCCGCCCAGAGCGGATCCTTCTGGAAGACTGCGCGCGCACGGAGAGTTTGCGGTCCGGGCAGCAGCAGGTACGCGATCAGGTTCGTGTCGGCGACGATCACGGGCGGCCCTCGCGCTTCGCCTGCTCCAAGAACTCGTCGGAGATCGGCTTCATGTTGACGCTTTCCCGAAGGGCATCGATGCGGGCGAGAAAAGCGTCGGGATCGAGCCGCGTACTGCCCACGGAGCTTTCGAGGCGCACCAGCACTTCGCTGTTGAGACTGCGCCGGTGTGCCGCCGCGCTCTGCCTCAGCCGGTTCAGCAGATCTTCAGGGATGCTCTTGATAGTCAGGCTCGGCATTCCGTACCTCCTGGTTGCATAGTGGAACCGGAATGGAATCTATGCTGGGGGTAAAAGCTCCGCAACCAGTGTGCGCGGTCGCCGTCGATCCAGCTGCCCGTGAATTCCGGGCCAAGGGATTCCTCCCGTACCGGTCCGCTTTCTGCGCGTTCGATGGTCGAATTCGCCTTCGATCGGGAGAACGGCTTGCTTCGACGTCCGTCGCTTCGTCAGGTGGCGATCTCGGTCGCGCTGGGGGAGGCGGCCCTGCTGCTGGGGCTCGCCGTGTACCTCGCCGTGACGGGGAGGGCGCTGGTGATCGCCTTTCCGCCGCGGGAGAGCGTGGGGCGCGTGGAGCCGTCGCCGCGGCTGGTGATCCCGGTGGCGGGGGTGCGCGCGGCGGAGCTGCGGGACAGCTACGGCGCCGCGCGCTCCGGCGGGCGCGCGCACAAGGGCGTCGACATCTTCGCGGCGCGCGGCACGCCCGTGCTCGCGGCCGCCGCGGGCATCGTCGTGAAGCGCGACTCCGGTGGGGCGGGCGGGATCGCCGTCTACGAGCGCGACCTGGACGGGCGCACCATCTACTACTACGCGCACCTGAACGGCTACCGGGCGGGGCTCAGGGAGGGCGACCTGGTGCGCCAGGGCGACGTGATCGGCTACGTCGGCCAGACGGGGAACGTGTCGGGGAGCCCGCACCTGCACTTCGCCGTCTTCACCGTCGACGACCCCAACCGCTGGTGGCGCGGCCGCGACCTCAACCCCTACCCCCTCCTCCGCGGCGCCGGCGACGCGCCACCGCCCGACCGGCGGCGTTGACGGACCGGCATCCCGAGCCTCATCATCCCACCACGCCGTGAGCCGACCCCACGGCCTCGCGCGGTTTGCGAGGCTTCCCGCGGTGGTTGCCGCGGCTTCAGCCGCCCGTGACGTGACCCTGGAGGACCGGGATGATCGAGGAGATGCGCCGCCTCTACGCGCACCTGCGCTGGGCGGACAGGCGCGTGCTGGAGGCGCTGCGCGGCGCGCCCGGGCCGCCGGACGACGCGCTGCGGATCTACGCGCACGTGCTGGGCGCCGAGCACACCTGGCTGTCTCGCCTCCGCGAGCGGCCCGCGACGGTGGCGATCTGGCCCACGCTCACCCTGGACGAGTGCGCGGCGCTCGCCCGCGAGAACGCGGACGGCTTCGACGCGCTGCTGGAGGAGGCGGGCATGGGCGGCCTGGCGCGCGAGGTGGCGTACCGCAACAGCGCGGGCGACGAGTTCCGCTCGCGCATCGACGACATCCTGCTGCACGCGGCCATGCACGGCGCCTACCACCGCGGCCAGGTGGCGCTCCTGCTCCGCCGCGCCGGCGCCGAGCCGCTGGCGACCGACTACATCGCCTTCGTGCGCGGCGCGCCCGCCGCCACCCGCCGCGACTGAAACCCGGCTACGCTTCTGCACGGCGAGGGAGAGGCCGCATCCCGGAAAAAGAGCCGGCCACCAGCAAGGCAAAGTAGATTCTTCAGGCGCGGACGCGGTTTCGGTGCAGCGGCGCCTTCAGAATGACGTTCCTCCTGGAACGCGGGCATTCCAACTCCCGGCGAGGCTCGGACCCTCACGGGATCAGGAGCACCTTGCCCGTCGTCTCGCGGCCCTCGAGCGCGCGGTGCGCGGCCGCCGCTTCGGCCAGGGGGTAGGAGCGGTCCACGCGGACCCGGAGGGCGCCTTCGCCGACCCGGCCCAGCAGGTCGGAGGCCCGGGAGAGCAGCTCCTCGCGGCTGGCGGTGTAGTGGCCCAGCACGGGCCGGGTGAGGAAGAGCGAGCCCCTGCGGGCCAGCACCTGCGGGTCCAGCGGCGGCACCGGGCCGCTCGACTGGCCGAAGAGCACCAGCATCCCGCGCGGCGCCAGGCAGTCCAGGCTCCCCTCGAACGTCGTCTTCCCCACCGAGTCGTACACCACCGGCACGCCGCGCCCCGCGGTGATCCGCCGCACCTCGGCCACGAAGTCCTGCTCCGTGTAGAGGATCACCTCCCGGGCCCCCGCCTCGCGGGCCAGCGCCGCCTTCTCCTGCGTCGACACCGTGGCGATCACCCGCGCGCCCCGGGCGGCGGCGATCTGGCAGAGGAGGAGCCCCACGCCCCCCGCGGCCGCGTGCACCAGGCACCAGTCGCCCGGCGCCAGGGGGTACGTCGACACGGCCAGGTAGTGCGCGGTGAGGCCCTGCAGCATCACCGCGGCGCCGGTGCGCGTGTCGACCTCGTCGGGGAGGGCCACCAGGCGGTCCGCCGGCGCCAGCGCGAGCTCCGCGTACGAGCCCTCCAGCCCCGCCGACGCCACGCGCTCGCCCACGCGCACCGCGGTGACCCCGTCGCCCACTGCGGCCACCGTCCCCGCCCCCTCGCTCCCCGGCGTGTACGGCAGCGGCATCGGATAGAGGCCCCGGCGCTGGTAGACCTCGATGAAGTTGAGGCCGGCCGCCTCCACCCGGACCAGCGCCTGGCCGGGTCCGGGCCGGGGGTCCGGCACCTCCTCCAGCCGCAGCACGCCGGCGTCGCCGGTCTCGTGCACCCGGATCGCCTTCATGAGCCCTGCCTTTCCTCCGCCATCGGCCCGCCGGCCACCTCGAGCACGGCGGCGACCTCCACGGCCACGTTGAAGGGGAGCGACCCCGCGCCCACCGCGAAGCGGGCGTGCCGGCCGGCCTCGCCGAACACCTCCACGAAGAGGTCGCTCGCCCCGTTGACCACCGCCGGGTGGTCGGTGAACCCGGGGACGGCGTTGACGAAGCCCTGCACCATGCACACCCTCGTCACGCCGTCCAGCCCGCCCAGGAACGCCTGCGCCTGCGCCAGCACGTTCAGCGCGCAGAGGCGGGCGGCCCGGCGCGCCTCCTCGACCCCGACCTCGTCGCCCACCCGGCCCACGTACCGGATCTCCCCGTTCCACGACGGGATCTGCCCGGAGACGAAGAGGGTGCTCCCCGTCCGCACGCAGGGCACGAAGTTGGCCACCGGCGCCGCGGCGGCCGGCAGTTCGATCCCCATCTCCCGCAGGCGCGCCTCCACGCTCCCCGGCATGGCCCCACCTCCTCCCTCGGGTTGATCCCGGACCGGGGCGAGAGCCGCCCCCCGGCGAGCTTGACGGAATATATAGGCGATTAGCATATTGGCAATATGACGATCATGGACGTGCTGCGGGCCCTCGACAACGAGCGACGCCTGCAGATCCTGGAATGGCTCAAGGACCCCACGGCCCACTTCCCCCCGCAGGTCGACGGCGACCTGGTGGAGGACGGCGTCTGCGGCGTGTTCATCGCCGACAAGCTGGGCGTGAGCCAGCCCACCGCCAGCGAGCACCTGCGCATCCTGGTGCAGGCCGGGCTCCTCCGCCCGAAGCGCATCAAGCAGTGGACCTTCTACCGGCGCGACGAGGACCGCATCCGCGACGCGAAGCGCGCCATCGTCGAGAGCATCTGAGGGAGGGGGGCGGATGGAAGCGGGGAACGACGCCTACGCGCGGCTGATCGCGCTCCTGGACCGGCACGGGGCCCGCTACCGGACGCTCGACCACGCCCCCGAGGGAAGGACCGAGCTCGTCAGCGCGCTGCGCGGCCACCCGCCGTCGCAGGCCGCCAAGTGCATGGTGGTGATGGTGAAGCTGGGGAAGAAGGAGACCCGCTACGTGCTGGCGGTGGTGCCCGGCGACGCGCGGGTGGACCTGCAGGCCGTCCGGGCGCTCCTCGGCGGCACCTACGCCTCCTTCGCCCGGGCCGAGACCGCCGAGCGGCTGGCGGGGAGCGCCAGCGGCACCATCCTCCCCTTCTCCTTCCACCCGGAGCTGGAGCTCGTCGCCGACCCGGCGCTCTTCGACCTGGGGGAGATCTACTTCAACGCCGCGCGGCTGGACCGCTCGCTGGCCCTGGACACCCGCGACTACCGGGCGCTGGCGGCGCCCCGCCTGGCCCGCATCGGCGAGGCGCCGCCGGCCGCGAGGGAGGCGGGGGGCCGATGAGCTTCTCCGTGCCGCCCGGGGAGCGGTACTTCGAGGACTACCGGCCGGGCGCCGAGCACGAGTTCGGCCCGATCGCGGTGGAGGAGGCGGAGGTGCTGGCCTTCGGGCGGCGCTTCGACCCGCAGGTCTTCCACACCGACCCCGAGGCGGCCGCGCGCAGCGAGTACGGCGGGCTGATCGCCAGCGGCTGGCACACGGCCGCGCTGATGATGCGCCTGTACTCCGACCACTACCTCTCGCGCGTGGCCACGCTGGTCTCCCCCGGCGTGGACGAGCTGCGCTGGACGCTCCCGGTGCGCCCCGGCGACCAGCTGTGGATCCGGGTGCGGGTGCTCTCCGCCCGCCGCTCCCGCTCCCGGCCGGACCGCGGCATCGTGCGCTCGCGGGTCGAGGTGCTCAACCAGCGCCGGGAGACGGTGATGACCGCGGAGGCGCTGAACTTCTTCCTCTGCCGCGATGAAGGCGCCTCCACCGCCGATACCGAATCCGGTTGATCAGCGAGTTTAGCCGTTAGCCGTCATTCTGAGGCCCGACCGCACGGGACCGGCATCCGCACGGATCGTCGCAGGGCCGAAGAATCTTCTCACCCTGGCAGGTGGGTTGGGCGCGGTAGCGGCATGGATGCCGGCTCCGCTCCATCCCTCCAGGGCCACGCCGTTCATTCGATCCCCCTCACAGCAGCGTGCACGCCTCCTCGAACCAGAGACGGGGGAGGCGGGGGAAGAGCTTCGCGCGGTCGCCGTAGCCCAGGTTGCAGAGGAAGTTCGACTTGACGTGGCCCTCGGGGAAGAACTCCTGGTCGCACCCCTCGCACTCCCTCCCGGCGCCGAAGAACTCCTCGTCGACCCTGGCGTTGTCGAAGCCCGACATCGGCCCGCAGTCGAGCCCCAGGGCGCGCGCGGCCAGGACCAGGTAGGCGCCCTGCAGCGACGAGTTGCGCCGCGCCGTCACCTCCACCAGCTCCGGAGCGGCCGCGTACAGGTTCCGCATGGCGGGGTTGTGCGGGAAGAGCCGCGGCAGCTTCTCGTAGAACAGCAGGTCGTAGGCGACGATCACCGTGACCGGCGCGGTCATCGTCTTCTCCACGTTCCCCGACGACAGCGCCGGGCGCAGCCTCTCCTTCGCCTCGCGCGTGCGCAGGAAGACGAAGCGCGCCGGGCCGGCGTTGGCGCTGGTCGGCCCCCACTTCACCACCTCGTAGAGCCGGCGGAGCGTGTCGTCGTCCACCGGCCGGTCCAGCCACGCGCTGAAGGTGCGCGCCTCGCGGAACAGCTGGTCGAGCGCCTGGTCGTCCAGAGGCGTGTTCATCTTCCCTCCGCATCCACGTCGCCCCCCACGGCCTCTCGCAGCGGCCGTCGGGAGTGCGTCCGTGCGCGCAAGATCCAGGCGTGATACTAGATCCGGATAAACAGCTTGGCTATCGGGGGATGAAGCGAGCAGGCATCCGTGCCGCTACCGCGCCCAACCTACCTGGCAGGGTGAGAAGATTCTTCGGCCCTGCGGTCATCCGTGCGAATGCCGGTCCTGTG
>DASVWD010000110.1 GCA_036389795.1 Longimicrobium sp. | reverse complement strand
ATCACGCGCCTGGGCCTCTCCGCGCGCGCCTACCACCGCGTGCTCAAGATCGCCCGCACCATCGCCGACCTGGACGGCGGCGGCGAGATCACCACCGCCCACGTCTCCGAGGCCATCCAGTACCGCTCGCTCGACCGCGTGTTGACCGCGTGAGGTTGTTCCCACCCTGGAGAATCTCACGTGTGAGCGCGGCAAACTCGTCGAGACACGATCTGAGGGCACCGCCCTAGACGGCGAGATGAAAAACGTCTTCCGCAGCGCCGTGCGCCGGCCTCGGGCCGCGAACGTGCCGGTGGCGACATGGGAAACCGGTCACGTTTTCTCCGTTCGACATTCGCCGCCGCGCTAGGATCTGCGGCGCGAGCGCGGACCGCCGGGGCGGGGAGACCACACTCGCAATCGAACCGAAAGCCGGATCGCGCACTCCGTGATAAGAGCCACGATGCCGCCCGCGTAGCGTTCCCCGTTTGCTCTCGCGCCCGTCCTCCGTACCAGATAACCACACCGTCGGAAAACCGTTCCCCAATCCACTGCCGGCTAGGACCTGCGGCGCGAGCGCGGTCCGCTGGGGCGGGGAGACCACGCTCGCGATCGAACCGGCAGCCAGATCGCGCACTCCGTGATGGGAGCCACAATGCCGCCCGCGTAGCGTTCCCCGTTCGCTCTCGCGCCCGCCATCCGTACTAGATAACCACACCGTCGGAAAACCGTTCCCAAAGAAAACTACGCTATGGCATGACGACCATGCGGACGAGTCCCAACCTGCGAGCACACGTGCGCTCATTCACCATGGAACCCTTGTTGGGAATGCCTCTGAAGTTGAGCGTCTTCCCCGATGATGAGGGGGACTGAAGGGTTCTCCGCCGACGCGGCTGGTCAGCTTGCCGCGATGATGAGGGGACGCGAACGCCGGAAATT
Organism: Longimicrobium sp.; assembly: GCA_036389795.1. Lineage (NCBI taxonomy): Bacteria > Pseudomonadati > Gemmatimonadota > Longimicrobiia > Longimicrobiales > Longimicrobiaceae > Longimicrobium > Longimicrobium sp. The sequence continues at coordinate 12,246 of DASVWD010000110.1, read as the reverse complement.
CCTCAGGACCAGCGCGCGCACGGACTCTTTCTGAGGCTCGTTGGCTCCGCAGTGTGCCCGTACGAACCGCCGGGCGCGAGAGGACACAACAGAATCATTCGAACGGACGAAAGCTACTGGACGGTGAGAGGTGGAATCTCGTGCAGCATCAGGTGGGTGGCAGGTTACGAGGCGCCGGTGATCAGTGTGAGGAGGGCCTTTCTCACGGCTTCCTCATTCGGCTCGAAGATTCTCTCGATCGTAAGGATATAACGCACCGGTCTAGCGATTCCGCTATCGGTAGCGCCTGCGGTATGCTCCTCCGGTCTCCCATCGCGCGGGGATGGAGAATTCCGGTTGTTCTATGCTAACATTCGTGAGGTAAGTTGTTCAGGCAAAAACATCTCAGGGATGCCTTCCGCAGCTTTGCGTTCAGCGGTAGGGGCAGCCGGTGTAGGGGAAGCAAGTATATGTCAGCGTGCCCATATCTGCCAAATTTCATATGGGCCACCGCCGCATACTCACAGACGGCCATATCACAACGTGAACGGAGGCTGGCCCTTGCGCGCCACCGGATCGGGACATTCCACGCAAGCCGCAGGCGAGATCCTTGCCCCGCGAGGCTCCGCAGAGCATCTTTTCACGCAAACAATCGACAAGCCACCTGTGGGAGCCGCCGCGGGCCGGCGAAGTTCAGCCGTGCACCCGCGGCGCGCCGACGCGGCACTTCCGTCGCGCACGCGCACCCACGAGGACCCGCTTCCGCGCAGGTCCCCATGCCCTCTCCGGCCACCCACCTCGGCGACGTCGCGACGGCCATGTCCATCAAGTTCAACGGCATGGTCTACGAGATGAAAGCCCGGGGAGCAGACGTCATCGTCCTTTCCCTCGGCGAGGCGTTCTTCGACATCCCGCTCTTCGACTTCGCGGAGCTGCCGATTCCCGACGTCTACCACTACAACCACTCCCGGGGCAATCCCGACCTGCGTCGGCAGCTGGCCGCGTATTACGGCCGCGAGTACGACGTTCCGATCGACCCCGACGCGGAGATCGTCGTCACGGCGGGATCCAAGCTCGCCATCCACATGTCGCTGATGGCAATCCTCGACCCCGGAGACGAGGTGGTGGTGCTGGAGCCGAGCTGGGTGAGCTATCCGGACCAGGTGAGGCTCTGCCACGGCGTTCCCGTCATGGTGCCCCACCAGCGCACGGTGTTCGAGCTGGACGAGTTCATCACCCCGCGCACCAAGGCCATCGTCGTCAACAACCCGAACAACCCGTCCGGGCGCGTCATGTCGCGCCAGGAGCTGGAGCACGTGCACGCCCTGGCGGACCGGCACGACCTTTTCGTCCTCTCGGACGAGGCGTACAGCGAGTTCCTGGTCGAGGGCACCTTCGTCTCGGCCGGGGCGCTCGACCCGCAGAAGCGGCACACGATCGTGTGCAACACGATGTCGAAGAACCACGGGATGTCGGGGTGGCGCATCGGCTACGTGATCGGGAGCCGCGCGCTGATCGGGAACGTGCTCAAGATCAACCAGCACCTCCTCACCTGCCCTCCCACCATCCTGGAGCACTACCTGGTCCGGCACTTCCAGGACGTGCTGGAGATCACCCGGCCGCAGATCGCGGGCGTGGTCCGGAAGCGGCGCGAGATGGCGCGCTTCATGGAGGAGTGCGGCATCTCCACCATGCCCGGCGACGCCACCTTCTACCTCTTCGCGTCGATCGAGCCGTCCACCCTGGATTCCATCGAGTTCTGCACCCGGCTCCTGCAGGAGCACTGCGTGTGCGCGGTGCCGGGGATCGGCTACGGCGCCTCGTGCGACCGCTTCATCCGGGTGGGCGTGGGGACGGAGGACGCCGAGCGGGTGAAGGAGGGGATCCGGCGGATCCGCAGGCTGATCGATGCGACGTCGCCGGTGCTGTCCGGCTTCCGGATCGCGGCCCCCGCCCCCGCCTGAGCCGCTCGCGGCGCCTGAAAAAAGCCTCACGCAGAGACGCGGAGACGCAGAGGAACTGCAAGGATTTCTCTCTGCGTCTCTGCGTGATTCCAATCTGTTTCTGTTTGGAACCAGGACGATGGACTTGCTCAGGCTTCGCCGCCCAGGTCCAGCGGCTGGCCGTCGCTGTAGGTGAGGCGCACCGTCTCGCCGTGCGCCTCGGCGGGGCGCTCGGCGCCGCCCCGCAGGCTCAGCGGCCGCATGTCCGTCCACACCTCCTTCACGTACTCCAGGCACTCCGCCCTGGAGCCGGGCCCGCCCACCGCCTTCCAGCCCGGCGGGACCTGCCTGTCCGCCAGCCAGAGCGAGTACTGCTCCTCGTGGTTCACCAGCACGATGTACGTGCGGGTATCCTCGTTCGCTTCCGTCGGCATGTCGCGTCTCCGGTAGGGTGCGGGGTGTTGCGGGATCCGGCGGGGTGGCCGGCGCTGGCTCAGGGCTGCCCCCAGCCGGAGCCGTACGACTCGGCCATCCCCACCACCACCCTGCGCTGGCCGGTGAAGGGGGAGCGCGCGTGCGCCATCAGCATGTTGTCCAGCAGGAGCACGTCGCCCTTCTCCCAGGGGAAGACCAGCGCCTCGGCGTCGTACGCCGCGCGGACGGCGGCGAACACCTCGGGGTCGATGGGCGAGCCGTCGCCGTAGTAGGTGTTGCGCGGGAGGTTCTCCTCGCCGAACTCCTCCAGGAGGACCTCCACCACCTCCGGGTCCTGGCTGGTGACGTGGAACAGGTGCGCCTGGTTCATCCACACCTTCTCGCCGGTCACGGGGTGGACGGCCACCCCCTGGCACACCTGGCGGGTGCGCAGGTGGTCGTCGCTGATCCACTCCGCCTGGATCCCCGCCGAGCGGCAGAACTCGTCCACCTCCTCGCGCGTCTGGGCCTGGAAGACGTTCTGCCAGGGAAGGTCCATCCACGGCGTGTAGTTGCGCACGTACATCACCCCCAGCCGCTCGAAGCGGTCGCGGATCTCGGCCGGGATGCGCTCGTACACGCGGCGGCTGTCGGCGATGGGGGTCTCCCCGCCCGTCTCCGCCACGATCAGCGACAGGAAGCCGATCTTCATCGGCCAGGTGTTGGTGTAGGACATCTCCGTGTGGAACGGGATGCGCTGGTCGGCGGGGTACTCGGTGGAGGTGTAGACGTTCCCCTTCACCTGGGTGCGGGGCGAGGAGCGGTAGGTGTAGGGGAGGAGGTCGCCCGCCGTGGCCTGCATGAAGCGCTGGAACTCGTCCACGTCGTCCATGCCGAAGCCGCGGAAGAGGATGGCGCCGGCCTGGTGCAGGGTGCCCTCCAGCCACGGGCGGTTCTCGCCGGCCCAGTCGGCCAGCACCACCCCCGCCTGCGCGGGGCGCGCCACGACGGGGGCGGCGGGAAAGCCGTCCAGGCGGCCGGTCTGCACGCGGCCGTCGTGCGCCGGCGCGGCGGGAGCCTGAAGGGGCTCGTGGGCGACGCTCATCGTTTCACTCCAGGGTGGGTGAGTGCAGGTGCGGGCCCGGGCCCGCGCGTTTCGCCGTCCCGCCCCGGCTCGCGCGGGCGGTCGCGTCCCCGGTCCGGGCGTGCGTTTCGGGCCTCTTTCCTCCCCGCGGACGGCCACGCTCCCCCGGAGAGGCGACGCAAACGGCCTGCGCACATGCGCAGGCGCAACGCGAGCGGTGCGGGAAAGGCGGATGAGCTCGGCGCGGGGACCGCCGCCGCTCTCCCGTCTGCCGACGACGGGCGAGACCCATGGCCGGCCGCCGCGGACGACGAAGCGTGCCACGGGTACTCGCCTTAGCGAGCGCGCGCCCCGCGGCGACCCCGTTCCGAGCGGTATCCTCTACATTGCGGGCAAACCGCAGACACGTCAAGCACGTCGCGCGGCCGCCGGCTCCCCGCCGGCCGGCGGGAGGGGACGTACTTCCCCCGGGCGCGCCGCTCGGCGTGGCCGCCCGTCTCCGCGTCCGCGGGCGGCCGCCCGCCGCGGCGTGACGTCTGTTTGCCGCGCGCGCCCGTGAACACTGGCGCGATCCGGGTCGATTATTCATCTTAGTTCGCCAGCCGGGTGCGGCCGGCGCCGCCGGTTCCACGCGCCGCACCGTACGTTTCAGGCCGCCGCCAGCACAGAGCATTCACGTCCACGCTCGCTCCCCGTCCCCCGGTCGGGGAGAGAGCGCCGGGCGTCGCCACGCGTCGGCGGGAGCGCCGCCCGCGCGGAGCCCGCCGACGCCCGGACCGCCGGGCCGGCCGCTCCCCGTCCTCCACCACCGCGACCGTTCCCCGCTCGCACATGACCGTTCAAGCGCTGCTCGCGAAGCTCCAGGCAACGGGGATCCAGCTGCGGAAGAGCGGCGGCGGGCTGGCCGTCTCCGGCGGCCGCGAGACGCTGGACACGTCCCTCCTGCGCGAGCTGCGGGAGCACAAAGCGGCTCTCCTGGACCTGATCGACGGCGACGGCTGGTGGTCGCCCGCTCCCATCCGGCCGGAGATGCTGCCGCTGGTGGAGCTGACCCAGGCGGAGATCGACGCCGTGGTGGCGGGGGTGCCGGGCGGAGCGCGGAACGTACAGGACATCTACCCGCTGGCGCCGCTGCAGGAGGGAATCCTCTTCCACCACCTGCTGGCGGCCGAGGGGGACCCGTACCTGGGGGTGAGCCTCTACGGCTTCGACAGCCGCGAGCGCCTGGACGCGTACGTGGGGGCGTTGCAGGCGGTGGTCGACCGGCACGACATCCTGCGCACGTCGGTGGCGTGGGAGGGGCTGCGGGAGCCGGTGCAGGTGGTGTGGCGGCAGGCGCGCCTCGAGGTGGAGGAGGTGGAGCTGGACCCCGCCGGGGGCGACGCGGCGCGGCAGCTGTGGACGCGGCTCTCCCCCCGGCGCCACCGGCTGGACGTGCGCCGGGCGCCGCTGATCCGGCTGTACGCCGCGCGCGAGCCGGACGGGGAGCGCTGGGTGCTGCTGCGGCACAAGCACCACCTCGTCGGCGACCACGTGACCTTCGACGTGGTCAACGAGGAGATCCGGGCGCACCTGGAGGGGCGCGCGGACCTTCTCCCGGCGCCGCTGCCCTTCCGCGACTACGTGGCGCAGGCGCGGCTGGGGGTGAGCCGCGCCGAGCACGAGGCGTACTTCCGGGCGCTGCTGGGCGACGTGGAGGAGCCCACGGCGCCCTTCGGCCTGCTGGACGTGTGGGGCGACGGGTCGGGGATCGAGGAGGCGAGGCTCGCGGTGGACGCCTCCCTGGCGGCGCGGCTGCGCGAGCGCGCGCGGGCGCTGGGGGTGAGCGCGGCCGCCGTGTGCCACGCGGCGTGGGCGCAGGTGCTGGCGCGGGCCACGGGCCGGGGCGACGTGGTGTTCGGGACGGTGCTCTTCGGGCGGATGAGCGGGGGCGAGGGCGCCGACCGCGTGCTGGGGCCGTTCATCAACACGCTCCCGGTGCGGGTGCGGGTGGCCTCGCAGGGGGTGGAGGCGGCGGTGCTGGGGACGCACCGGCAGCTGGCGGAGCTGCTGCGGCACGAGCACGCCTCGCTGGCGCTGGCGCAGCGCTGCAGCGGCGTGGCCGCGCCGGCGCCGCTCTTCACGGCGGTGTTCAACTACCGGCACTTCGCACAGGCCGCGCAGGCGCGCGACCCGGAGGCCCGCCGGGCGCTGGCGGGGATGCGGGGGCTCGAGGGCGAGGAGCGGACGAACTACCCCGTGATGCTGTCGGTGGACGACCGCGGCGAGGCGCTGGGGCTCGCGGCGCAGGCGCCGGCGTCGGTGGGGGCCGGGCGCCTGTGCGCGATGATGCACCGGGCGCTGGAGGGCGTGGTGGAGGCGCTGGAGGCGGCGCCGGCCCGCGCGCTGGCGCGGGTGGACGTGCTCCCCGCGGCCGAGCGGCGGCGGGTGCTGGAGGAGTGGAACGCCACCGCGGCCGGGTACCCGGCCGGCGCGTGCATCCACGACCTGTTCGAGGCGCAGGCCGCGCGGAGCCCCGACGCCGTGGCGGTGGTCTCCGCGGGCGGGGCGCTGACGTACGCGGAGCTCGACGCGCGCGCGAACCGGCTGGCCCGCCACCTCCGCGAGCGGGGCGTGGGCCCCGAGGCGCGGGTGGGGCTCTGCGTGGAGCGGGGCCTGGAGATGATGGTGGGGCTGCTGGCGGTGCTCAAGGCGGGCGGGGCGTACGTCCCGCTGGACCCCGGGTACCCGGAGGAGCGGCTGCGCTACATGCTGGCCGACAGCGCTCCGGCGGTGCTGCTCACGCAGGCGTCGCTGGCGGAGCGGCTCGCGGGGATGGACGTGCCCGTGGTGGCGCTCGACGCCGACGCCGCCGCCTGGGCGGACCGCCCCGGGACCCCCCCGCCCCGCGCGGGGCTCACGCCCGACCACCTGGCGTACCTGATCTACACCTCGGGCTCCACGGGCGCGCCGAAGGGCGTGGCGATCGCGCACGGGAGCGCCGTCAACTTCCTCTCCTGGGGCGCGCGGGCCTTCGCCGGGCGGGGGCTCGAGCGGACGCTGTTCTCCACCTCGCTGAACTTCGACCTGGCGGTCTTCGAGTGCTTCGTGCCCCTGGCGGTGGGGGCCACCGTGCGGCTCGTCCGCGACGCGCTGGAGCCGGTGCACGCCGACATCGACGCCACGCTGGTGAACACGGTGCCCTCGGCGATGCAGGCGCTGGTCGACGCGGGGCGGGTCCCGCCGGGCGTGCGCACGGTGAACCTGGCGGGCGAGCCGCTCAAGCGGGCGCTGGTGGAGCGGATCTTCGCGACCACCCGGGTGGAGCGGGTGTGCAACCTGTACGGCCCGTCGGAGACCACGACCTACTCCACCTGGGTGGAGATGGGCCGGCGCGACGGCTTCGCCGCGCACGTGGGCCGGCCGATCGCGAACACGCGGGTCTACCTGCTGGACGGCGCGGGCGAGCCGGTGCCGGCGGGGGTGGTGGGCGAGCTGTACATCGGCGGCGTTGGCGTGGCGCGGGGGTACCTGGGCCGCCCCGGGCTGACGGCCGAGCGCTTCGTCCCCGACCCCTTCGGCGGCGAGCCGGGGGCGCGGCTGTACCGGACGGGCGACCTGGGGCGCTGGCTCCCGGGCGGGACGATCGAGTTCCTGGGGCGGAACGACGCCCAGGTGAAGATCCGCGGCTTCCGCGTGGAGCCGGGCGAGGTCGAGGCGCGCCTGGCCGAGCACCCGGAGGTGCGCGAGGCCGTGGTGCTGGCCCGCGAGGACGCGCCCGGGGAGAAGCGCCTGGTGGCCTACTGGGTGGGCGGCGCGGCCGAGGCCGAGACGCTGCGGGCGCACCTCTCCGCGAGCCTCCCGGAGCACATGGTGCCGGCGGCGTACGTGCGGCTGGAGGTGCTGCCGCTCACGCCGAACGGCAAGGTGGACCGCCGGGCGCTCCCGGCGCCGGAGGGGGACGCGTACGCGCGGCGCGGCTACGAGGCGCCCGTCGGGGAGGCCGAGCGGGCGCTGGCGGAGCTCTGGGCCGACGTGCTGGGCGTGGAGCGGGTGGGGCGCCGCGACCACTTCTTCGAGCTGGGCGGCCACTCGCTCCTGGCCGTGCAGGTGGTCTCGCGCGTGCGCCAGGTGCTGGGCGTGGAGGCGGCGCTGGGCGAGGTGTTCGACCGCCCGGTGCTGGCGGACTTCGCGCGGGGGCTCGAGGCGGCGGCGCGCGCGGAGCTCCCGGAGATCGAGCCGGCGGACCGGAGCGGGCGCCTGCCGCTGTCGTTCGCGCAGCGGCGGCTCTGGTTCCTGGAGCAGTTCGGGAGCGCGGGGGCGGCCTACCACCTCCCGCTGCGCCTGCGGCTGAAGGGCGAGCTGGACCGCGCGGCGCTCGGGCGCGCGCTGGACCGGATCGTGGCCCGGCACGAGGCGCTGCGCACCACCTTCTCCGCGGACGGCGGCGTGCCGGAGCAGCGGATCGCCCCGGCGGAGGAGAGCCGCTTCGCCCTGGTCGAGCACGACCTGGGCGGGCACGCCGACGCGGAGGGGGAGCTCGGACGGCTCCTGGCCGAGGAGGCGGCGGCGCCGTTCGACCTGGAGCGGGGCCCGCTGATCCGCGGGCGCCTCGTCCGCCTGGCGGCGGACGATCACGCGCTGCTCGTCACCATGCACCACGTCGTCTCCGACGGGTGGAGCATGGGGGTGCTCGCCCGCGAGCTGGGCGCCCTCTACGCCGCCTTCCGGCGCGGAGACCCCGATCCGCTCCCGCCGTTGCCGGTGCAGTACGCGGACTACGCGGCGTGGCAGCGGCGCTGGGTGGACGGCGAGGTCCTCCAGCGGCAGGCGGATTACTGGACGCAGGCGCTCGCCGGCGCCCCCGAGCTGCTGGAGCTGCCCACCGACCACCCGCGTCCCGCGCGGCAGGACCACGCCGGGGCGTCGGTCACCCTGCAGCTGGACGAGGAGTTGACGGCGGGGCTGAAGGCGCTCGGCCGCCGGCAGGGGACCACGCTGTTCATGACGCTGCTCGCCGGCTGGGCCGCGGTGCTGGCCCGCCTGTCGGAGCAGGACGACGTGGTGGTCGGCACGCCCACGGCCAGCCGCGGGCGGCGGGAGATCGAGGGGCTGATCGGCTTCTTCGTCAACACCCTCGCCGTGCGCGTGGACCTGTCGGGCTCGCCCACGGTGGCGGAGCTGCTGGGGCGGGTGAAGGCGCGCGCGCTGGAGGCGCAGCAGAACCAGGACATCCCCTTCGAGGAGGTGGTGGAGCGGGTGCAGCCGGCACGCAGCCTGGCGCACAGCCCCGTGTTCCAGGTGATGTTCGCCTGGCAGAACACGCCCGCGGGGAGGCTGGAGCTGCCGGGACTGGAGCCGGGGCCCGTGCGGGGGGAAGCGCCGGGCACGGCGAAGTTCGACCTGACGCTCACCCTCTCCGAGCGGGGCGGGAGGATCGCCGGCGGGGTGGAGTACGCCACCTCGCTCTTCGAGCGCGCCACGGTGGAGCGGTACGCCGTCTACCTGCGGCGGGTGCTGGAGGAGATGGCGGCCGACGCGGGCCGGCGGGTGGAGCGGCTGGACCTGCTCCCCGAGGCCGAACGCAGGCAGGTGGTCGAGGAGTGGAACGCCACCGACGCGGAGTATCCTCGCGAGGCGTGCCTGCACGAGCTGTTCGAGGCGCAGGCGAGGCGGAGCCCCGAGGCGGTGGCGGTGGTGCAGGACGGGCGCGCGCTGAGCTACCGGGAGCTGAACGCCCGGGCGAACCGGCTGGGGCGCCTCCTGCGCGAGCGGGGGGTGGGGCCGGGCGCGCGGGTGGCGGTGCTGATGCCGCGCTCGGTCGAGCTGGTGGCGGCCGAGCTGGCGGTCCTCAAGGCGGGCGCCGCGTACGTGCCGATCGACCCGTCGTTCCCGGCCGGGCGCATCGCCTTCATGGTGGCGGACAGCGGGTCGCGGGTCGTCCTGAGCCTGCGGGGAGAGGCGGTCCCGGACCTTCCCCCCGCGCGGAGGATCGACGTCGACGCGGTGACGGAGGGCGCGGACGACGACCTGCCCGTGCTCCTGGACGGCGGGGCGCCCGCGTACGTGATGTACACCTCGGGCTCGACGGGCGAGCCGAAGGGCGTGGTGGTCCCGCACCGGGCGGTCGCGCGGCTGGTGCTGAACGAGGGTTACGCCGGGTTCGGACCGGACGACCGCGTGGCGTTCGCCTCGAACCCTACCTTCGACGCCTCGACGCTGGAGGTCTGGGCCGCGCTGCTGAACGGCGGGCGCGTCGTGGTCGTCGCGCACGACGTGGTGCTGGATCCCGGGCGCTTCGGGGAGACGCTCGAGCGCCACGGGGTGAGCGTGCTGTGGCTGACGGTGGGGCTCTTCAACCAGTACGCGGCAGAGCTTGCGGAGCCGCTCGGGCGGCTGCGCTGCCTGATCGTGGGCGGCGACCGGCTGGACCCGGCCGTGATCGGGCGCGTGCTGCGCTCCAGGCCGCCCGGGCGCCTCCTCAACGGATACGGCCCCACCGAGACGACGACGTTCGCCCTCACCCACCGGATCGAGGGCGTGGCGGACGACGCGCGCGGCATCCCGCTGGGCCGGCCGGTCTCCAACACGCGGGTCTACGTCCTGGACCGCCGGGGAGGGCCGGTGCCGGTGGGTGTGGCCGGGGAGCTGTACGTCGGCGGGGCGGGGGTGGCGCACGGGTACCTGAACCGCCCCGGGCTCACGGCGGAGCGCTTCGTCCCCGACCCCTTCGGCGGGCCGGGGGAGCGGCTGTACCGCACCGGCGACCGGTGCCGCTGGCTGGCGGACGGGACGATCGAGTTCCTGGGGAGGAACGACTTCCAGGTGAAGGTGCGCGGCTTCCGCATCGAGCCGGGGGAGGTCGAGGCGCGCCTGGCCGAGCACCCGGAGGTGCGCGAGGCGGTGGTGCTGGCGCGCGAGGACGCGCCCGGGGAGAAGCGCCTGGTGGCCTACTGGGTGGGGGGCGCGCTCGAGGCCGAGGCGCTGCGGGCGCACCTCGCGGCGAAGCTGCCGGAGTACATGGTGCCGGCGGCGTACGTGCGGCTGGAGGCGCTGCCGCTCACGCCCAACGGGAAGGTGGACCGCCGGGCGCTCCCCGCTCCCGGGGGCGAGGCGTACGCGGCGCGCGCCTACGAGGCGCCGGCCGGGGAGGCCGAGCAGGCGCTGGCGGAGGTCTGGGCCGACGTGCTGGGCGTGGAGCGGGTGGGGCGCCGCGACCACTTCTTCGAGCTGGGCGGGCACTCGCTCCTGGCGGTGCAGGTGGTCTCGCGCGTGCGCCGCGTGCTGGGCGCCGAGGTGGCGCTCGGCGACCTCTTCGCGCGGCCGGTGCTGGCGGACTTCGCGCGGGGCGTGGAAGCGGCCGCGCGGGCGGAGCTGCCGGAGATCGAGCCGGCGGACCGCGAGGGGCGCCTGCCGCTGTCGTTCGCGCAGCAGCGGCTCTGGTTCCTGGAGCAGCTGGGAGACGCGGGAGCGGCCTACCACATCCCCGCGCGCCTGCGCTTGAAGGGCGAGCTGGACCGCGCGGCGCTGGCGCGCGCGCTGGACCGGATCGTGGCCCGGCACGAGGCGCTGCGCACCACCTTCTCCGCGGACGGCGGCGTGCCGGCGCAGCGGATCGCCCCGGCGGAGGAGAGCCGCTTCGCCCTCGTCGAGCACGACCTGGGCGGGCACGCCGACGCGGAGGGGGAGCTCGGACGGCTCCTGGCCGAGGAGGAGGCGGCGCCGTTCGACCTGGAGCGCGGCCCGCTGATCCGCGGGCGGCTGGTGCGGCTGGCGGCGGATGACCACGTGCTGCTCGTCACCATGCACCACGTCGTCTCCGACGGGTGGAGCATGGGGGTGCTCACCCGCGAGCTGGGCGCCCTCTACGCCGCCTTCCGCCGCGGAGACCCCGATCCGCTCCCGCCGCTGCCGGTGCAGTACGCGGACTACGCGGCGTGGCAGCGGCGCTGGGTGGACGGCGAGGTCCTCCGGCGGCAGGGGGACTACTGGACGGAGACGCTCGCCGGCGCCCCCGAGCTGCTGGAGCTGCCCACCGACCACCCGCGTCCCGCGCGGCAGGACCACGCCGGGGCGTCGGCCGCGCTGGAGCTGGACGAGGCGCTCACGGCGGGGCTCAAGGCGCTCGGCCGCCGGCACGGGACCACGCTGTTCATGACGCTGCTCGCCGGCTGGGCCACGGTGCTCGGCCGGCTCTCGGGGCAGCGGGACGTGGTGGTCGGCACGCCCACGGCCAACCGGGGCCGGCGGGAGATCGAGGGGCTGATCGGCTTCTTCGTCAACACCCTGGCCGTGCGCGTGGACCTGTCGGGCTCGCCCACGGTGGCGGAGCTGCTGGAGCGGGTGAAGGCGCGCGCGCTGGAGGCGCAGCAGAACCAGGACATTCCCTTCGAGCAGGTGGTGGAGCGGGTGCAGCCGGCGCGCAGCCTGGCGCACGCCCCCGTGTTCCAGGTGATGTTCGCGTGGCAGAACGCGCCGGGGGACCGGCTGGAGCTCCCCGGGCTGGAGCTGGCGCCCGTGCGGGGTGCGTCGCGGGGCACGGCGAAGTTCGACCTGACGCTCACCCTCTCCGAGCGGGGCGGGCGGGTCGTCGGCGGGGTGGAGTACGCGACGGCGCTCTTCGCGCAGGCCACGGTGGAGCGCTGGCTCGGCTACCTGCGGCGGGTGCTGGAGGAGATGGCGGCCGACGCGGACCGGCGGGTGGAGCGGCTGGACGTGCTGCCGGAGTCCGAGCGGCGGCGGGTGGTGGAGGAGTGGAACGCGACGGAGGCCGCGTACCCGCGCGAAGCGTGCGCGCACGAGCTGTTCGAGGCGCAGGTGGAGCGGGCGCCGGACGCGGTGGCGGTC
>DASVWD010000109.1 GCA_036389795.1 Longimicrobium sp. | reverse complement strand
CCAGGGTGGAGAGCGCGTAGCGCGACGCCTGCAGCGGCGTCTGGAGAGGCTCGGCTACAAGGTGGAACTGCGGAAGGCCGCCTGAAGAGCGCGACCCCGGCTCCGTAGTTTCTATTCAGGAGCCGCCGCGCGGAATCGTCGGAATGCACGGATGCCGGGGCGGCGACGAAGGATCTGCGGGTCGGGCTCGAGCGTGAGCCTGGCATCTGCGCAATCCCCGTCCGCAGATCCTTCGGGCGCACGAGCTCTTGTGCAGATGCGGCTTCGGTGCATGCGCCCTCAGGATGACAGCTTGGGTCGCGAGTAGTGAAGAGTCGTGTGCACGTTCTGAAAAACCAAACGAGGTCGGACCCGGACACCAGACATCGAATGATCGAGCACGCGGGGCACTTTCGCGGCGAGGGGCGGCGGTTCGGGATCGTCGTCAGCCGCTTCAACGACTTCATCACGCGGCCGCTGCTGGCGGGGGCGCGCGACTGCCTGCTGCGCCACGGCGTGCGCGACGACGACGTCGAGGCCGTCTGGGTGCCGGGCGCCTGGGAGATCCCGGGGGCGCTCTCCGTGCTCGCGAAGAGCGAGCGCTTCGACGCGCTGATCGCGCTGGGCTGCGTGATCCGCGGCGCCACGCCGCACTTCGACTACGTGGCGGGGCACGCGGCCAGCGGCACGGCCGCCGTCGCCGCGGCCCACGACCTGCCTGTGGTCTTCGGCGTCCTCACCACGGACACCATCGAGCAGGCCATCGAGCGCGCCGGGACCAAGGCCGGCAACAAGGGGTGGGACGCCGCCCTGGCCGCGCTGGAGATGGCCGACCTGTACGCGAAGCTGAAGAACGGGGGGGAGGCGGGGTGAGAAGCCGCAGCAAGGCACGGGGATGGGCGCTCCAGGGGCTCTACGCCTGGGAGTCGCGCGGGGGCGAGCCCGAGGGCGCGATCCGGGTGCTCCAGACGCTGTTCTCGACCCTCAGGGTCTCCCCGCACAACCGCGTCTACGCCGAGGTGCTGGTGCGCCTGGTGGCCACCAACCTGGCGCGCATCGACCGGGCGCTCGACGAGTCGCTCACCAACTGGCGGCTGGAGCGGCTGGCGGCCATCGACCGCAACGTGCTGCGGCTGGGGGTGGCGGAGATGCTCTATGTCGACGACGTCTCGCCGCGCATCACCATCCGCGAGATGGTGCAGCTGGCCGAGAAGTACGGCACCGCCGAGAGCCCGCGCTTCGTCAACGGCGTGCTGGACGCCGTCATGCGCCGCGTGGCGCCCGAGAAGGCGGCCGGCCCGCCGCAGTGAAGCTCCTCGTCCTCAACTGGCAGGACCTGGGGAACCCGCTCTCCGGCGGCGCGGAGGTCCACCTCCACGAGGTCTTCGGCCGCCTGGCCCGGCGGGGGCACCAGGTCTCGCTCCTGGTCTCCGGCTGGAACGGCGCGCCCGCGCGGTCCGAGGCCGGCGGGATGCGCATCCACCGCGCCGGCGGCCGCCACACCTACCTGCTGGCCGCCGCGCCGTACTACCGGCGCCACCTGGCCCGCGAGCGCTTCGACGTGGTGGTCGAAGATCTCAACAAGGTCCCCCTCTGGACGCCGTTCTGGGTCCGCCGCCCGCTGGTGCTCCTGGTCCACCACCTCTTCGGCGGCACCGCCTTCCGCGAGGCGTCGGTCCCCTTCGCCGCGGCCACCTGGCTCCTGGAGCGCCCGATCCCCCTGGTCTACCGCCGCCTGCCCGTGGAGGCCGTCTCGGAGAGCACGGCCGACGACCTGGCGGCGCGGGGACTCCCCCGCGAGCGCATCCGCGTGATCCACAACGGGGTGGACGTGGACTTCTTCCGCCCCGACCCCGACTGCGAGCGGACCACGCGGCCCACCTTCCTCTCCGTGGGCCGGCTCAAGCGCTACAAGCACATCGAGCACACCGTCGAGGCCGTGGCGAAGCTCAAGGAGCGCGGCACGCCGGTGCGCCTCATCATCGCCGGCAAGGGCGACGACGAGCCGCGGCTGCGGCAGACGGTGGAGCGCCTGGGCGTGCGCGGGCTGGTCACCTTCGCGGGCTTCGTCACCGAGGAGCGCAAGCGCGAGCTGATGCGCACCTGCTGGGCCACGGTGCAGCCCTCGCCCAAGGAGGGGTGGGGGATCACCAACGTGGAGGCGGCCGCCTGCGGCACCCCCACCGTGGCCAGCGACTCGCCGGGGCTGCGCGAGTCCGTCGTCCACGAGCGCACCGGGCTCCTCTACCCGCACGGCGACGTCGACGCCCTGGCGGACGCGCTCGCCCGGCTGGCGGGCGACCGCGCGCTCGTGGGCCGCTTCGGCAGGGAGGCGAGGGCGTTCGCGGAAGGCTTCACCTGGGACCGCGCGGCGGAGCTGACGGAGGCGCACCTGGCGGAGGTGGCGGAGGGGCGGGGAAAGGCGGCGGGTTGAGGTCGGCGGGCCGGTTGCGATCCTGATCGGGACCTCGTAGGGGCGAGGCCTGCCTTGACCGGCGGATGCTGGCCCGTGCGCGGGAGGCGGCCTGTTGCGCGGATGCCGGCCGTGCTCGGACTCGCAGGCTCGCCCCTACGGAACCCATCGCGGCGAGCGGCCTCCGTCGCGACGGGCCGAGACCTGGTCCTGCGGTAAGCTCTCCCTCTCCCGCGCAGCGGGGGAGGGCCGGGGAGGGGGCACCCCCGGCGGCGTTCCACGATGCCGGACACGGCGGATCGGCGTCCCGTCCGCCCCCCCGCCCTTGTCAGCCGGGCGCGGGTGTGGCATCCTGAGCGCGAGCCCCGAACATCGATCACCCGAAGGGAGCGGCGCTTGCCGGGAACGCTGACGGTGGACGAGCTGCTGCGCACCAAGCGGGAGTCGCTCGCGCTCGAGCTGCTCACCGACGGGCGCGGGCTGCTGCGCGAGATCCACAACCCCGACATCTCCAGCCCGGGGCTGGTGCTCACCGGCTACACCGAGCGCTTCCCCTCGGACCGCCTGCAGGTGCTGGGGGAGACCGAGGTGTCGTTCCTGGAGTCGCTCGACGAGGACCGGCGCAGGGCGGCCGTCGAGGCGTTCCTCTCCTTCGACATCCCGGCCATCTTCATCACCAAGTCGCAGGAGGCCCCGGAGCCGCTCGTGGAGGTGGCCAACCAGGTGGGGACGCCGGTGATCCGCACCGACCTGAAGACGGCCGAGTTCTACACGCGCATCAAGCCGTTCCTGGAGGAGCGCTTCGCCCCCACCACCACCATGCACGGCTCGCTGGCCGACGTGTACGGGGTGGGGCTGCTCTTCATCGGCGCCAGCGGCACGGGGAAGAGCGAGGCGGTGCTGGACCTGGTGGAGCGCGGGCACCGGCTGGTGGCCGACGACCTGGTGATGATCTCGCGCCGCGGGCTGGAGGTGCTGATCGGCAAGGGGCACGAGCTGCAGCGCCACCACATGGAGATCCGCGGCGTCGGCATCATCGACGTGCAGAAGCTGTTCGGCATCCGGGCCATCCGCCTGCAGAAGCGCATCGAGGTGGTGGTGCAGCTCGAGGTGTGGGACCAGAACGCGCACTACGACCGCACGGGCCTGGACCCGCAGTACATGGACATCCTGGGGGTGCCGGTCCCCAAGGTCACCATCCCCCTGGTGCCGGGGAAGAACATCACGGTGGTGTGCGAGGTGGTGGCCATGAACCACCTGCTCAAGTACGCGGGGGTGGACACGGCCGCCGCCTTCAACCGGCGTCTGCAGGCGCGCATGCTGGGCACCACGGAGTACCTGGAGGAGGACTATGAGTGAGCCGGTCCGCGGCGTGGTGCTGGCGCACGCGTCGCTGGCGGACGGCCTGGCGGCCTCGGTGCGCGCGATCGCGGGGGTGGGCGCCGACGTGCTCGTCCCCCTGAGCAACGAGGGGTGCGGCCCCGAGATGCTCCAGGGCCGCCTGCAGGAGGCGATCGGCGGGCCGGGCCCGGCCATCGTCTTCACCGACATGGGGAGCGGGAGCTGCGCCTTCACGGCGCGCCGCATCGCGCTGGAGCGGCCCGACACGGGGCTGGTGACGGGGGTGAACCTTCCCGTGCTGCTGGACTTCGTGTTCCACCGCGAGATGCCCCTCGGCGAGCTGGTGGACCGGCTGGTGGAGAAGGGGCGCGCCGGGGTCACCGGCGCCCACCGGGAAGGCGCGGCGCATGCCGATCGTGCTCTTTCGGGTTGACGAGCGCCTGATCCACGGCCAGGTGACGGTCGGCTGGGGCGGCCCGCTCCACGCCGACCGCATCGTGGTGGTGGACGACGACCTAGCGGCGAGCCCCTGGGAGCAGGAGCTGTACTGCCTGGGCGTGCCGCCGGAGATCGAGGCGCGCTTCCTGGCCGTGGCCGAGGCGCGCCGCGACTACGCGGGGTGGCGGGACGACGTCCGGCGGACCATCGTGCTGGTGCGCGACGTGGCCACCGCCAGGCGCATGGCCGAGGGGCGGCTCCTGCAGGGCGAGGAGGTGAACCTGGGCGGGATCCACCACGCCGCGGGGAGGACCAGCATCCTCCCCTACCTGCACCTGCGCCCCGACGAGCAGCGCGACCTGGCGGCCATCGCCGCCGAGGGCGCGAAGGTCTCGGCGCGCGACCTCCCGGCGTCGCGGCGGGTGCCGCTGGAGGAGCTGACGGGAGGGTGAGGGAAGAAGTACGGGAGTACGAAAGTACGAAGGTAGAAGCGCGGGTCGGTTCCGCGCTGGAGGTCGGACCTCGCGTTGTGTTCTCCCCCTTTCCCCCATTCATTGGGGGAGAGGGGGTCGGGGGGAGAGAGGGCCCTCGCGGCCGCGCGGATGCTGGTCGAAGTGCAAATCGCCGTTCGTCGTTTTCCTGATTGACACGAGAGAGATGATCCCCGAGCCCCTGCTCCTGCTCGCGCTCGCCCTGCTGGGGGGCGCCGTCGCGCTCGACGGCACCTCGGTGGGGCAGTTCATGGTGAGCCGCCCCCTGGTGGCGGCCACCCTGGGCGGGCTGGCGGCCGGGCGGCCGGCGGAGGGGATCCTGGTGGGCGTGGCGCTGGAGGCGCTCCACCTGGCCGTGCTCCCCGTGGGCGCGGCCACCTACCCCGAGGCCGGCCCCCCCGCGGTGGCGGCCGGGGCGCTCTTCGCCCTGACGGCGCAGTCGTACTACGCCAGCACGGGCTTCTCCACCGCCGAGGGCCCCTACGCGGCGCTGCTCGTGATCGTGCTCTTCACCCTGGCCTGGGAGTGGGTCGGCGGGCGCACGGTGGTGGCGCTCCGGCACTACAACGCGCGCTTCGACGGGGTGGAGCCGGGGGGGACGCTGGAGCCGGCCGCGCTGGCCCGGCGTCACTGGACGCCGGTGGCGCTCGACTTCGCGCGCGGCACCTTCCTCACCGTGGCCGCCGTGGTGCTCCTGGGGGCGCTGCTCGGCGCGCTGGAGACGCGCCTGATGGCGTTCCCGCCGCGCTGGGCCGCGCTGGCGGTGGGAGCGGCCATCGCCGCGGGGACGGCGTCGGGCTTAAGGCTCTTCGGGCGCGCGCGCTGGCCGTTCTTCGCGGCCGGGGCGGCGCTCGGTGCGCTCTGGCTCTTCGTGCGATGAGCGACGTCCCCGTGTCTCCCGCCCTGCCGGCCGAGCCGGCCGGCCCCGCCGGGCCCGCCCCGCCGCCGGCGCCGTCCGCACCGGCCCCGCCCGCGGCCGCCGCGGTGCGGGCCGAGGTCCCGGCGGCGGTGCGGCGGCGGATGCTGCTGCGCAGCTTCATCGTGCAGGGGTCGTGGAACTACCAGTCGCTGATCGGCACGGGTCTGGCGTTCGTGCTGGCGCCCGCGCTCCGGCGGGTCTACACCGATCCCGAGGCGCTCCGCCGCGCGCTCGCGCGCCACGCGGAGCTGTTCAACAGCCACCCGTACCTGGCCACGGTGGCCGCGGGGGCCGTCGCGCGCCTGGAGGCCGACGGGGTGCCGCCCGAGACGGTGGCGCGCTTCAAGAGCGCGCTGCGCGGCTCGCTGGGCGCGCTCGGCGACCGCCTGGTGTGGCTGATGTGGCGCCCGGCCAGCCTGATGCTGGGGCTGGCGCTGGTGCTGGCGGGCCTCCCCTGGTGGACGGCCGTGGCGGCGTTCCTGCTGGCCTTCAACGCCCTGCACCTGTACCTGCGCGGCTGGGGCCTGCGAGCCGGTCTGGAGCAGGGGCTGGAGGTCGGCCGCGTGCTCAGGGCGTTCCCCTTCCAGCGGCTCGGCGACCGGGCCGCCAGCGCGGGGGCCGCCTTCGCCGGGGCGGCCGCCGTCCTGGCCATCGGCAACACCGTGCCCAACGTCCCCGGCTGGCCGGGGTGGGTGATCGGCGCGGCCGCGGCGGCGCTGGGGGTGGCGCTGGGGCGGCGCGTGCGCGCCGTGGCCGCGGCGGCGCTCCTGGCGGTCCTCCTCGCGGGGCTCGTCCTCGCGCGTCCCTAGACCCCGCTACCGAAGAGCGGATGGAAACGCAGTCCGAAGTGCAGATCGTCAACAAGTACGGGCTCCACGCGCGCCCCGCGGCGGAGCTGGTGAAGCTGGCCAACCGCTTCGCCTCCGACGTCTGGATCCGCAAGGACGACGTGGAGGTGAGCGGCAAGAGCATCATGGGGGTAATGATGCTGGCGGCCGAGTGCGGCTCCACGGTGCACATCCGCGCCCGGGGGCAGGACAGCCGGGACGCGGTGGACGCCCTGGTGGAGCTGATCCGCAACCGGTTCGGGGAGGACTGACTTGAGCCTGGCCCGCGACGGGATCCCGGCGGCGCCGGGGATCGTGATCGCCCCCGCGCGGGTGCTGCGCTGGGAGGTGCCGCGCGTCCCCCACGGCGCCACCGTGCCGCCCGAGCAGGTGGAGGCCGAGGTCGCGCGCTTCCTGGAGGCGTGCGAGTGGGCCAAGGAGCGCATCCGCGTCCTGCAGGCCCGCACCGTCCGGACCATGGGCGAGGTGGAGGCGCAGATCTTCGAGCCGCAGGTGCTGATGCTCGAGGACGCCGACC
Organism: Longimicrobium sp.; assembly: GCA_036389795.1. NCBI lineage: Bacteria > Pseudomonadati > Gemmatimonadota > Longimicrobiia > Longimicrobiales > Longimicrobiaceae > Longimicrobium > Longimicrobium sp. The sequence continues at coordinate 1,723 of DASVWD010000109.1, read as the reverse complement.
TCATCCAGGGCACCATCGGCTACATCCGCGACAACCACCTGACCGCCGAGCGCGCCTTCGAGTGGCGGGTGCTGGAGTGGGAGTCGGTGCTCTCGCACACCAGCCACCCGATGGTGCTGGACCGGCTCAACGACCTGGCCGACGTGCAGACGCGCGTGCTGCGCCGGCTGATGGACCTCCCCGACCCCGACGTCACCCAGCGCACCGACGACAAGACGGTGATCCTGGTGGCGCGCGAGCTGACGCCGTCAATCACCGTGCAGCTGGACCCCGAGTACGTGGTGGGGATCGCCACCGACCTGGGGACGCGCACCTCGCACAGCGCCATCCTGGCCCGCTCGCTCGACATCCCCTGCGTGGTCTCGCTCGGCGACGTCTCGGAGCTGGTGCGCGACGGGCAGGAGCTGATCCTGGACGGGCGCACGGGCCGGGTGGTCGTCGAGCCGAGCGACGAGGAGAAGCAGACGTACCGCCAGCGCGACTTCGCCATCCGCGAGTGGGAGCAGGAGCTGGTGCTGCTGGCGCACCTGCCCTCGCGCACCCGCGACGGGGTGGAGGTGGCGCTCCGGGCCAACATCGACCTCCCCGGCGAGGCGACCAACGCGCGGGCGCACGGCGCCAACGGGGTGGGCCTCTACCGCACCGAGTTCCTGGTCGTGGGCCGCGGCACCGCCCCGGGCGAGGAGGAGCAGTACCGCGCCTACCGGCAGGTGGCCGAGGCGTTCCCGGGGCAGCCGGTGGTGATCCGCACCTTCGACCTGGGCGGCGACAAGTTCCCGGCGTTCCTGCACATGGCCCCCGAGGAGAACCCCTTCCTGGGGTGGCGGGCGATCCGCGTGTGCCTGGACGAGCCGCAGATGTTCCGCACGCAGCTGCGCGCCCTGCTGCGCTCCATGGCGCACGGCGACGTGCGCGTGATGCTCCCCCTGATCAACGAGATCGCCGAGGTGGAGGCCACGCGGCGGCTGCTGGACGAGTGCGCGGCGGAGCTTAAGGCCGAGGGGCACGCGCTGCCGGGCGGGTGGAAGCTGGGGGCGATGGTGGAGACGCCGGGGGCCGCGCTCTCGGCGCCGGAGCTCGCGCGCCACGTGGACTTCTTCTCCATCGGCACCAACGACCTGGTGCAGTACACGCTGGCCGTGGACCGCGGCAACTCGCGCCTGGCCCGGCTCTACAAGCCGTTCCACCCCGCGGTGGTGCGGCTGCTGGACCAGGTGGCGCGCGCGGGCCGGGAGGCGGGGATCGAGGTGGCCGTCTGCGGCGAGATGGCCGCCAACCCGCTGGCCGCCTTCCTGATGATCGGGATGCGGGTGGGGAGCCTGAGCGTGGGCTCCGCGTCGCTCGCCGAGATCAAGAAGGTGATCCGCTCGGTGACCTACGAGCAGGCGGCCGAGGCCGTGCGCGAAGCGCTCAAGGCCCCCACCGCCGACGACGTGGTGCGGGCGCTCACCGCGCGGCTGGGGGCGGTGCTCGACCTCTCCAAGTTCGCGGGCCCGTGGACCGCCTCCCCGGAGCACTGAGCCGGAAGATCGGCCGTGTCGCGGTCATCCTGAAGAGAGTGTTTCCAATACCATAGAAACGTTGTCATCCTGAGCTCGACTTTGGCCCTTTCACGCGGCGTAGGCCAAAGCATCAGTAAGGCGTTGGAAAAGCGGGTCTGGAATTAGGTCGTAGTCGTCGCTGAATCGCGAGTGCCACATATTCGCACACGACCAGAGATGAC
>DASVWD010000108.1 GCA_036389795.1 Longimicrobium sp. | reverse complement strand
CTCCTCGTCGCGGAGGGGAAGCCCCGCGAGGTCGCCGAGTGCATGGTCCACCTCCGCCACTCGTGGGGCGAGTGCGAGGTGGGGATGTTCACCGGGACGTACCCGACCGCGTGGGACAGCGTCCCCGCGCTAATGCCGGTGCGCGACGCCGTCCGCCGCGTGCGCGAGGCGGGCGGCCGCTGGAGCTTCGCCGACCCGGTCCACGGGCGGTCCTGGAGCGTCTGCGCGGAGCTGCCGGGACGCCCGGCGCGGTGCTCGAGCGACGTGCGCTCCGCCGCCGCCCTCGCCTTCGGGAGCCCCGCTCCGGCGGCGCGCACCCCGGCCGTGCTGGCGATCTCGCCCGCGCGCCGGAGGCTCTGCAGCGGTGCCGCGCTCGCCTCGCTCCGCCGGCGGGCCGCGGACGCCGGCGACGCGTCCGCGCGGGCGGATCTTGCCGCGCGGGCGCGGGCATGCGGCGTCCCCGCGGCGTAGCCGCGCTCCCTCCGCCGTGCACCCCGTGACGGAGCCGATCCGCAGGCGCCGGCTCCCGCCGGACCCCGCGACCGGCTGGGAAACCTGGGAGCTCCGGAGCGGCGGCGAGCGCGTCGGCGCGCTCGTGGAGCACCGCGCCTGGCGCGGCACCCGCTACGGCGCCCGGCGCTGGATCGCGGTCCACAACCCCGGGCTCGCGCCCTTCGGCGCGCTCTGGGCGTCGGAGCCGCAGACGACGATGCGGGGGGCGCTGGCGCTGCTCGCCGAGCACCTCCTCCGCCGTCGCGGGTAAAGCCCCGCCCCTGTCCCGGTCCCCGCCCGTGACCCGCCCCGGCGCCATCCCCACGCGCCGGCCGCCCTCCCTGTCCAGGCCTCCCCGCGTCCTGTCCAGGCGCCCGCCACCCGAACCCGGACGAGAAAAGACGGGGCGCCACGCAGGTCTCAACTCCACCGACACACTGGAGAGGCGCGCATGCCGAGCGTCCCGTTCACCGTCTTCGGCCCGCAGAAGGGCCTATTCGTGAGCTTCCTCGACCGCAGCGAGGCGCTCACCTACACGGCCGCGTACCGCGGCACGCTCGCGCTCCCCGACGGACCGGTCGACCCGGTCCGCGTCCTCGAGCGCATCTTCGCCGAGGGGAACGGGATGGGCGACGGCGAGGGCTTCACCGTCGGCCGCCGCTCCATGTCGGTCGGCGACGTCGTCACGCTCGAAGGCCTCGGCACCTGGATCTGCGACTCCATCGGCTGGCGCGAGATCACGGGCGCCGAGGCCGCGCGCTTCCCGCTCCACGGCGCCGAGGTCTGCCCGCCGTTCGTCGTGACCGAGGAAACGCTGCTCACCGACTACGTGCCGGCACACCCGTTGCCGAACGGCCTGGCCGTCTACGTTCACCGCGACCAGCTCGGCGGCGACACGCCCGCGGAAGTCGTCGTGGCGGGGTGGTGCCGCGTGACCGGCGAGTTCTACGCGCTCACGAACGTGCCGCTGCTCGGGCTGTCCAACTGGTACGACCTGGGGATGGCGATCCAGGACGCGCTGCCGACCCTCTCCCCGGCCGATCGCGAGTTCATCAAGAGCGGCATCCACCCGCGCGTCTTGAATCCCGAGACGTAGCCGAAGTCGCCCCACGGTCCATGAAAGCCCGTGACTACGCGCCGCGAAAAAGGCTGCATGGCTGAACGCCGGGCCATCGCCCACCTGTTCCTCCGTCATCGGGCGGCACGCCGCCACCTGAACCGCGGCATCGCCCGACTCGGCGAGGAGCATCCCGCGGTGGCGATGCTGCGAGGTGCTGAGAACGAGGCGTGGAACGCCCTCCAATCCGTGCGTGCAGTGCTCTGGAATCCGGCGGCGCGCTGATGCACGCCCGGAGGAATCGTCGCGAGAACACCGTGGCGCCTGACCGGAGCCGGACCCCGGGAAGAAAAACCGGCTGCGGACCGCAGGACGCTTCCCACCGCCTTCCCGGAGCCAAGCGCGTGACGACCACCACCACCACCCACCATCCGGCCAGCGAGGTGCGGGGCCTCATCGACGCCGAGCTCGCCGCCCTGCGGGCGTGCACGGCCGGCGAGTTCACCCGGGAGGCGGAGCGCCGCCGCGGCGAAATGGAGGCGCGGGTGAGCGCCCTCTTCGCGGAGCTCCTGCCGGAGGGTGTCGACCCGCGCTTCGTCTCGCCTGCCTCGCTCCAGGGCAGGGAGGACGACGAGGTGCACGATCTCCTCGCCGCCGCGCGCTGGGCGGCAGATACCGCCGACCGCTCCACGTACGGCGGCGTCTGCGACGGCGACGCCGCGCTCGACAGCGTCGCGGTCCTGGAGGCGGAGCTGCGCGCGCGGGACCTCCCGGTCCCCGCCTGGTCCTGAGGGGACGCCGATGCAGCCCGCCATCGTGCGCCGCGAGCCGCTCTGGCCCGGCGCGGACGTCAGCGTGGACGTCCTCTCCGCCCCGGTCACCACGCTCGCGCCCGACGAGGTGTTCGTCTTCGGCTCGAACGCCTCCGGTTTCCACGGGGCCGGCTCCGCCGGGCTCGCCTGCCGGGGCGTGGCCGCGAACACCTGGCGCGGCGACCCGTGGTTCCTCCGGGCGCGCGCGTCCGCGCCCGGGAGCCCCGACCGCATCGGCCGCTGGGCCGTCTACGGGGTGGCGCGCGGCTACCAGGAGGGCCGCTCCGGCCGCTCGTACGCCGTCGTGACCATCCAGCGCGCGGGCCAGCTGCGGAGCACGCCGCTCCCCGAGATCGCGGCGCAGCTCGACGGGCTGGCGGACTTCGCGCGCGCCCACCCTCACCTCACCTTCCTCGTCACCCCGCTCGGCGAGGGCTACTCCGGCTACACCCGCGCCGAGATGCAGGCGCTCTGGCGCGACCTGCACGAGCGCGCCGGCCTCCCCGCGAACCTCCGCTTCATCCGCCTGGCCGAGGCCGGGGACCGCGCGCTCACCTGAGCCGCGCCCCTCCTCGCGCCCGGACCGAGCCGTCCACCGCGCTTCGCTGGAACCCCTCCGAAGAAAACCGCGGGTGCGAACACGAACGGCACCCCGGGTGGGAGGGAGCGATGTGCACCACGCACACGTCGGCGGACGGCCAGTACCGCGTCCTGGTGGTGAGGCGCGGCTACTCCGGCGCGAGCACGTACATCGGCCGCCTGTTCCAGGGCGAGCGCGGCAGCGTGCTCGCCAACCCGCGCTCGCTGCGCGACGGGTGGGAGCGAGGGGAGACGCTGGTGCACTACGAGCGCGAGCTGCGCGCGGCGCTCGACCGCGGCGTGACGGTGGCGACGTGGAACGGCCGCGTGCTCGGCGAAGGCGAGCGCGAGGCGATGCGGGCTGAGATGAACCGGCTCTTCGCGGCGCTCCGCGAGCGCGGCGTGCTGGCGCTCCGCTGCTTCTGCGCGCCGCTCGCCTGCCACGGCGACGTGATCGCGCGGCTCCTGCTCGAAAAGCTGGAGGCCTGGCTGGCAGGCACGCACCGGCCGGCGGCGGCGCCGGACCCTGTGCTCGGCGGGCTGCTGGAGGCCGCGGGCGGCGTCGGCTGATCGCCGCCGCGGCCCCGGCTCGCCGCCCCGGAACCCCCGGTAGAAAACGGCGGGCGAACCACGACGACGCCACCCGGTCCCGAGGACAGCGCATGAGCCCCGCCACCACCACCGTCCGCGTCGCGGTCGCCACCACCACGGCCCCGCCCCGCGCCACCCCGGCCCCGTTCGACCTCCGCCCGCCCCGGCCGCTGCTCACGCGCGCCCAGGTCGAGCGCCGCCTCGCGCTGGAGGACGCGCTGCGCGGATGACACGCCTCGCCCGCACCATCCCTTCACCCGAACCCGAGAGTCAGGCACGCATGGCCGCCGCCCATACCGCGCCCGCGCCCCGGATCGACCCCGCCGAGCCGGGGTCCGCCGTCCAGATGCACCACGCCGTCCCCGGCCGGAAGCACCCGGCCGAGGTCGTGCTCGCGGCGCTCCTCGCCGCCCGGCCCGTCACGCTCCCGGACGGCGGCACCTACCGGCTCGGCGAGGACCTCACCCTCGGGATCGGCTCGGCCGAGCAGGAGGGGTTCATCCTCGCGCGCGACCTGCCGCTCGGCGAGTTCCTCCGGCTCTGCGAGCGGATGTCCTTCAACGACCTCTTCATGGTCGGCTGCGACACCGCCCTCGCCCAGCTCGGCGCGGAGCGCCGGCGCCGGCGCTCCGGCCCGGCGGCCTGAGCACGGCTACCTCTCTGCCGTCCCGTCCGGGCGCCCGCCCACCCGCGGCGGACGCCCGCCTTCGTTCCTCCCACCGCGCTCACCATGAAACGACGCCGGATCTCGGCGCGCGACCTGGGGCACATGGCCGGCGTGCTCCAGGAGGTCGTGAGCAGGGTGCAGGCACAGGGGTGGACCTACATCTACACCCCGTTCGAGGGGCACCCGGTCGCCTACGGCTACACCGTCGGCTTCACCGAGACCTTCGGCTTCCCCGAGGCCGTGGTGCTCGGGCTCGCCCAGGAGACGATCGGCTTCCTCTTCGCCCGGCTCGCGGAGAAGCTGCGCATGTGCGAGCGGCCGCCCCTCGACCAGCCGCTGGACCTGGGCCTCACCGTCCCGCTCGTCCTCCGCGCCATCCCGGCGGAGGTGGCCCGGACGCACCTGAAGATCGCCAACGTCTTCTACGAGCACCGCACGGACGGCTACGAGGCCGTCCAGGTGGTCTGGCCCGACGCCGCCGGCCGCTTCCCGTGGGAGGCCGGCTACGAGCGCGCCGGGAACTACCAGCCGCAGCTCTTCCAGGGCCCGCCGCCCGACTGACCTGGACCCCCACCGCGAGCCACGATGCCCCAGCCGCCGCACCGCCGCTGGAACTCCGCCGACCTGCCCGACGCCCCGCCCGCGCGCGAGATCGCGGTCTCCGGGCACGCCGTCGCGCTCCGCGTCCTCGTCCTCGCCGAGCCCACCGGCGTCCCGGGCGAGCGCCTGGTCGCCGTCACCCTGGGGGGCCGCATGATCGCCCGCGCGCCACTCCCTGAGGCGATGATCGGGCCGCTCGCCGCCATCCTCGCCGAGCCGGTGCACCTCCTCCTCGCCATGCGGCCCGCGCCGCTCGGGGTGGAGAGCACGCTGCACGTCGTCGTGGAGACCCGCCGCGCCGCACGGGCGCTCGGGCTGCCGCCGGCCGCGTGCTGGAGCTCCCCGCCGTTCGCCGCGATCCCGGTCGGCGACTTCGTGCGCGCGGACGACGAGCGGCGGCACCCGCACGACCTCCGGGCGGAGGCCGCCGACCAGCTCCGCTTCATCCTCACCACGGGCCCCGAGACCGTTGGCGAGCGTGCGCTCCGCCGCGCGCGGCCGCGCTGACCGGCTCCGGCCACCCCGCGAGAAAAGGCGGGGCGGAAGCAGGAACCGACCGCCCCGCACCCGGAGCCCACCGTGATCTTCCTCGCCGTCCTCGTCCTCGCCCTGGCGCTCCCGCTCGTCCTGCGCATCCTCCGCGCGCTCTTCCTCCTCCACCTCTGGGCCGTGGTCCTCTTCCTCCCCGCCGGGCTGCTGCTGCGCTTCGGCGGGCACCCTGCTGGCCGGCTGGAGCATCCGCCGCCGGTGGGCAGCCCGCGCCGCCGCGCGGCAGGCGCCCGCGCCGGCGGTGCGCTTCGCCCGGCCCCACCGCGAGCGCCTGGCGTGACGCGCTCCGGCAGGCGCGCCTGCCGGTCCACGGCCCCCGGAACCCCTGGAGAAAAAGCGAGGGACGGTCCCCAGCGACTCGTCACTCACGACCCGGAGGTCCCGATGCGGTGTGCCGCCCTCGACCTGGACGCCCGCCTGCCCGCGGCGGCGCCCGACTCCTCGCGCGCCTACGGCTACGGCCTCGGCGCCCACCTGGCCGCCACGCGAGCCGAGGCGGCGAAGCACGGCCCGACGACGGCCGCGCCGCGCCCCTGCGGCCGCACCGACTACCTGCACGGCTTCACGGTGCGGCGCGAGCTCCGGCGGCGGGGGCTCCTCGCCACGCCGGGGCAGCGCGCGCGCCGCCGCGCGGCCGCGCTCGCGGCGTAGCGCCGGGCGCACCCACGGAGATCCACGACCGCCCACCCGCACACCGAGGCGCCATGGCGCAGACCGACGAGAGCAAGGAAGAGAAGGGCCCGGCCGCCGGCGCCGGGGAGGAGGCGCTGCCGCCGCTCGTTCCCGCCGCGGTGCGCGGCTGGGCCCGGAGCGGGCGCCGCGTGCTCGCGTTCCTCCTCCCGCCGGCGCTGATGCTCGGCCTGGGCGCGGGGATGCTCGGCTGGATCTCCGCCACCGCGGCCGCCGTCCTCCTCCCCGGGAAGGAGATCCACCCGATGGGCGTCGCCTTCGGCTTCGGGAGGTGGACGCTGGTGGCCGGACTCGGCCTCTGCGTGATCACCCAGGGGCTGCACCAGGCGCGGCTGCGCTGGCGCGCCCCGATCCGCTTCCGCTGAAAACCCAACCCCAGAGAGAAAACGGCGGTGCGACACAACGGTTCGCATGTCGCCCCATCACCCAAGGAGCACCCATGAGCACCCAGGCCCCGTCCCAGCCCCGCACCCGCCCCACCCAGCGCCAGCTCCACGACCTGCGCTCGATCGGCCACCCGAACCCGGAGACGGTGAGCTTCGCCGAGGCCGAGCGCCTGATCGAGGCGCACAAGGCCGCGCACCCGGAGTGGGTGGGGACCGCCACGCCCGCGATGCTGGAGCTGCTGGCCGACGTCGGCAAGCCGATGCCGGAGGACACGCCGTTCGAGGTCGCGAAGGCGGCCATCGACGCGCACAAGGAGGTCGACCCCGCCTACTTCGAGCGGCGCCGGGCGGAGGCGCGCGAGCGCCGCCGGGCGGCCGCGCCGCAGCAGAACGAGCGGATCCCCGGCGGGAAGCTGGGCGAGTACCTCCTCGCCGCGCGCGCCCGCTACGCCAACGACTCCGAGCGCGAGCCCGCGTCGAAGGACCAGATCAAGTACGCCATGGACCTCGCCTTCGAGCGGCCCACCGGCGACCAGCTCCGCATCGACACCTTCAGCGAGCTGAAGAAGGGCGCCTCGTCGGCGAAGGTGCACGTGCTGATCAAGAAGCTGCGCGGCGAGTTCGTCGAGCGGCGCGCGGCCTGACGCGGCGGTCGGGGAGGGGGTTCCCGGGGAGCCGGGCATCCCTCTCCCCGGCCCACCGGCAGGCGGGCCGCCCCGGGACCGGGGTAGCCGGGCACCCGCACGGACGGCCGCCCGGCGCCACCGCCAGCCGGCGCGCAGGGAATCCCGGCGCCGGGCGGACCCGCCACCCCGCCACCGGGGAGCCCCGCCACCCGGCCACCCGGCCACCCGGGTACCCGGCGGTTCGGCCGCCCGGCTACCCACCGGGCCGGCTACCCGGTCGCCCCGCCGCCCGGCAGCCGGGACGCCGGGGCGGCCCGAAACCCGGGGAGAAAAGGACGGGCGCTCACGCGCTCACCCCCACCTTCTCCCCGAACAGATCCATGCCTCCGAAGAGCGTTGCCCGGCGCCTCTACTTCGTCCAGGACGCCGGCCGCACGGTGTGCGTCGGCATCGACGGCTACGCCGGGCCCTACTTCGCCTCCGAGACGCTGCGCGTCCCCGAGGACCTCGACCCGGTGGGGATGACCATCGGCGAGATCGAGGACGCGGAAGCCGCGGCCGTCCGGGAGCGCTCGCGGGCGTTCGTCGCGAGCCGCCGGGCCGCCGCGTGACGCCACGCACGCCCCTTCCCCCCTCTCATCCGCACGCAGGAGACACCGAATGGACCGCATGTCGTTCGAGCGTGACCCGCGCACCGGGCCGTACCCGGAGCCCGAGACGCCGGAGCCCACCGAGGACGAGCTGGCCGAGTGGGTGATGGACTCGGTCGTGGAGGCGACCGACGGGTGCGAGGTCGAGCCCGACGGGATGTGCGAGCACGGCCACCCGTCCTGGCTCCTCCGCCTGGGCCTCATCTGAACCGCGTTCCCGGTGCCGGCCGGCGCAGTCCGCTCCGGCCGGCACCGGAGCGTCAGCCGCGACGGCGGCCAGCAGTCCGTGGAGGGCCCTCCCGCAGCGTGGACGGCGCGGCGCGGCAACCCGGGGTACCAGCGGAAGCCCGCCGTGCGGTGCGCCCCACCGGCGTCACGGCGGCCAGCAGTCCCCAGCGGGCCCTCCAAACACGACCGCTGCAGCTCATCCGTGCCAGACGCTCCCCCTCAGCGCCGCCGACGCAGATCCAGGCTCCGGAGCCGCGGCAGGGGCCGCCGTAAGCACACCTTCAAGTTCCGGGTGTCGGACGAGGAGCGCGCCGTGATCCGCGAGCGGGCCCGGGGCTATTCCAGTCCGGCCGAGTACGCCCGGCGCACTCTCACCGCGGGGTGGTCGCTCCCGGTCCACCGGCTCCGGCGGGTGACGGACGCGTTCCTCCCGATTCAGGAGGTGATCGGGGTCGCGATGGAGGCGGGGCAGCGGGAGAAGGCGGAGGCGGCGACGGAGGCGCTACGGGAGATCCTCGCCGCGCTCGGCGACCGATGATCGGCCACGAGGCGTACGGCGCCAGCTTCGCCGAGCTCGCGGACTACCTGGAGCGCGGCGACGACGGGCTGCAGGAGGGGCGGATCGCCTGGTACGAGCCGCGGAACGTGTGGGCGCCGACGGTGCGCGACGCGGGCTCGGTGATGTCGGTGATGGCTTCCGGCTCTCCCACGCCGTCCCCGGTCTACCACCTGTCGGTGAGCTTCGACCCGGCGGACCCCGCCGACCGCGCGCTGATGCTCCGCGTAGCGGACCGGCTGCTCGCGGATCTCGGGCTCGACGAGCACCAGGCGGTGATCGTCGCACACGGCGACCGCGACCACCCCCACTTCCACCTGATGGTCAACCGCGTCCACCCCCGGACCGGACGGGTGTGGAAGGTGGACTTCTCGAAGCGCGAGATCGAGCGCTCCCTCCGCCACCAGGAGCGCGAGCTTGGGCTGCGCGAAAGCCCCGGCCACCTGTTCCGCTTCCCCGACCAGGAGCCCCCGGACCGCAGCGCCTCGGTGGGCGCCGGCGTCCTGCGCCGCGAGGAGAGGACGGGCGAGCCGCCGTACGTGGAGACCGCGCGCGCCGAGCTCGGCGGCGATTTCGCGGCCGCGCGCAGCTACGCGGAGCTGGAGGCGCGGCTCGCCGCCAAGGGGCACTGGATCGAGGCCCGCCCGCGCGGCCTCGTCGTCACCAACGGCCGCGGCTACGCCGCGGTCTCCTCCGTCTCCCCAACCGCCTCGCTCGGCAAACTGGAGCGCCGCTTTGGACAGACCTTCGCAGACTACCTCGCCGGCCGGGAGCCCGGCTCCCCCGGCGCCCGGGCACCCGGGTCCCCCGGAAGCCCCGGAGCTGGAACTGGACCTGACGGTGGCGGGCCCGCCGCCGGGGAGCACCAGCCGCCCGGGACCGGTCCCGGGCCAGGTGGCCCCGGGCGCGGAGACGGCGCCGCCGGCCCCACAGGAGCCGATGCCGGCGCTAACGCCGGAGCTGGTGGCGCTGGTGGAGACCCTGGTGCAGCCGCTGGTGGAGACGGCCAAGGCCCAGATCGTGGAGGCCGCCCGGACCGCCACGGCCGAGGCGGTCGCGGAGATCTCGGCGCACATGGAGCAGTGGTGGGGGGGAGCGCAGGAGTTCCTGGACGAGACGCGGCAGGAGGTGGGGTCGCTGGTCAGGAAGATGGAGGAGGTGCGGGACAACTCGGCGGAGGTGAGCGCGAGGACGGAGCGGCAGTACCAGGAGGCGCAGCGGGCGTCGGTGGAGAAGTTCGAGCTGGTGAATCAGCGGGCGAAGGAGGGAACGGACCGCGTGCTGGCGGCCGGGGAGGACAAGTTCAGGAAGCTCTCGTCGACGGTGGAGGGGCTGATCGGGGAGCTGCGGGCGGCCGGGAAGAAGCTCGGCTGGAAGCCGTGGAGCCTCGCGGCCGGCGTGAGCCTGGGCACCATCCTCCTGCTGACCCTGCTGCGACCGGGGTGGACGATGACCGCCGAGCAGCGCCGGGCGCTCCGGGTCGGCGAGGCGGTGATCTACACGTACGGGACGGCCACGCCGGCGGAGCGGGCGGAGATGCGGCGGGTGAACCGCTGGCGGGAGCCGGCCGAGCCCGACTCGACGGAGGCCCCGCCGCTCCCACCGCAGCGGTAGCCGCGGGCGGGCCCCGCTACACCCTCTACGAGGACGGCGGGGTGTTCGGGGTCTTCGACAGCGTGGGTCCGCAGGTCTTCTTCGCGGAGTCGCGCGAGCGCGCCGAGGCCGAGGTCGCCCGCGCGAACGAGATCGTCGCCCGCTTCCCCAACACCATCTCGATGCGCCACCTCCGGGAGATGGACGCGGCCTGGCGCGCGGCGCGGGGGCTCCCGCCGCTCCCGGAGCCGGAGGGGCGCCGGATCGTCGTGCCCGCCCCAGTGTCCGGCCCGACGCGTGTCGCCGAGGTGCCAGGCGGCGGGGGCGAGGTCGGGGCGGACGCAGGTGGCCCCGGCGCGCCCCCGACTGACGCGCACAGCCCGGGCACGCCCGCGCCGGAAGCTCCGGAGGCGCCCGAGCCCTCGTCCAGCGTGTCGGCCGTGCTCGACACGGCGGCCCAGGTCGCGGCGCGCGAGACGATGCGGCTCCGGGTGGAGAGCGCCGAGGCGGACCTGGAGCGCACCTCTCAGCTCGCGGACGAGCTCTCCCGCGCGGCCGCGGCCGCCGACCCGCCCCTGGTCAGGTTCCGGGCGGCGCTCCGGAAGCTCTACGGCGAGCACGCCCACGCCGCCGAGGATGGCTTCCGCCGTCTCGTCCTGGAGCAGGGCGCCGAGCGGGCCGTCACCACGATTCGTGAGGACCCGCGGGCGCTGCTTCCTGATCCCCGTCCGCGAGAGCTGGCGGGCGGAACGGCGGCCCGCACGCTCGCGGCCGAGCAGGGAGTGCTCTGTGCGCCGCTGCTGGAGCGGCTGGACCGATGCCTGATCGCCGCGTGCGACCACGCCGGCGTGGCCCGGCCGCGGGACTACGCCGACGCGGCCGAGCACCGGCGCATGGTCCTCGACCACCTCCGCGAGCTGGCGCCGACCCAGCGTGCCGTGCTCGAGGAAGCCCGCGCAGACTACCGGCGCGCCGCGGGCCTGCTCGCGGACCCGGACCGGCTCCGGCGGGAGTGGGCCGGGCTGACGGAGCCCCAGCGCGACGCGGTGCGCGCCGCCGTGCCGAACCTGGACCGGCTCCTCGCGTCCCCGCCCGCGGCCGTCCTGCGCCGGGCCGGCCCGGGGCCGTCCCTCTGATCTCCACTGATCCCATCCCCTCACCGATCCGACCATGACGAGATCTCGGATTTCCACGCTGCTGATCGCAACCTGCTTCGCTGCCGGCGGCGCGTGCAGGGGCGGCTCCCACGAGACCGCCAGCGCCACCGCCGGCGGCTGCACCGTGCACGAACCCGGGAGCCCGGGCGAACGCGGGGTTTCCGCGTACACGGAGCACGTCACGCCCACCGCGGGCGGCGGGTTTGGGGTCGGCTCGCTCGGCGTCACGATCACGTGCGTCACGGACGGCCCGGCGCGTGACCAGGTCGTGCTCATCCTCCCGAACCTCACGCGCGGCCAGCGTCCGCTCGTCGGGCACTACCGCGTGCGTGCGCCCGGGGACTCCGCGCTGACGAAGGAGGAGGCGCTGGATCCGCGGCTGGCCTGGGCTCGGGTGAGCCGCGGGGTGGACGCGCCGATCCTCTACACGGCGAGGGCCGGGACCGTGGCCGTTACGCGTTCCGAGGACGGGCTGCTGGAGGGCGCCTATCAGCTCGCCCTCTCGGTCGCGGACAGCGCGATCGCGCTCCCGGGCGCCCGGCCCGAGGTATCGGGCGCGGTGGCCACCGACTCCACCGGCCGGCCGCCGACGGGCAACACCGTCCTGGCGGGCGCCTTCGTCGCCGCCCGCACGGAGGCGGACTGGCGTGGGCGGTAGGACGCGCGGCCCGCGCCCGCGGCGGCTGGGGCACCTGCGTCCCCGGCTGGCGGCCGTCGCGCTCGTCGCGCCGCTGGTCTTCCTCTACGGCTTCCGGCTCACCTACAACAGCACGGAAAGCCTTCCCATCGGGATCTACCAGGTGAGGGAGCTCCGCGGCGCGCCTGCCCGCGGCGACGTGGTGGGTTTCTGCCTGGAAGGAGAGTTCGCGCGCCTGGCCATGAACCGCGGCTATGTCCACCGCGAGGGGCTGGAGCTGTACGTGTACGGCACCCGGTGCGCGTCCGGCGCCGCGGTGATCGGCAAGCCCGTGGCGGGCCTGCCGGGAGACACGGTCGAGGTGCGGCGGAGCGGCGTGTGGATCAACGGCGTGCCCGTCGCGAACAGCCAGGTGATCGCGCGAGACCATGCCGACCGGGAGATGCCACACCCCCGCTGGGGGCGGCATGTCCTCGCGAGAGACGAGTACTGGCTGCAGTCCACCCACTCCGAGCGCTCGTTCGACAGCCGGTACTATGGGCCGGTGCGCCGCTCGCAGATCCTCGATCGCCGAACACCGCTCCTCGTACGATGACTACTTCGATGCGTCAAAATGAATCGAACTCGAAGGTGCGGGTCCGGGCGCGGCGGACCCGTCTGCCAGTTAACGTTGTTCGATTGGTGAGGCTTGGTTGATACTCGCATCCAAACCAGTGCGATATCGTACCGATGCTTGGCTGAATGCGCCTGTAACGTCATAGGATGTCACATCTGGCGACAGCGGTACCTGAACCTGGACCGCCGAGATACCGTTCGCCACGACGGTCACGTCCACGGTCGTCGCCGGACCTACACCGAGTCCAACAGCAGGAAGTACCCAGGAGTGGTCTAGCTGGAGGGTCTTGACCTCGGCCAGCACGCCGACCGAATCCCCGAGGAGCTGAACAGGATCCTCGGGTTCATACGACAATGTGAGCTGATACCGTCCGTCTGAGATCCGAGCTAGACGTGCCTGACCGATCGGTGGCTCTGCACGTGGAATATTGGTGAAGCGGTACGCTGCTCCGTCTTGTCGAGTGAGGACCAATAGGCTGTTTACGCTCAACGACGTGGAGTCAGAATCATGGTACAATGAATCAGATGCGGTAAGGCCGCTGATCGACACAGTGACATGGACAGCGTGGATCAGTTCGGCGCGCTGGCGCAGGCCCTCCACTTTCCGCGTCAGGCGTGACACGCTGTCGGTCAGGGCCGTAATGGTTTCTGCCTTCAGGGCACTATCCTTGCTCAGTTCGTCGTTCCGGCGGAGACAATCCTCATCCTTGCAGGCAGCGACGTTTGCCGTCAGCAGGAGGGGAAGGAAGAGGCGCCGCGCTATTTGGGGTACTCGCGTCAGTAGCACTTTAGCCTCCGGACTCTAGGATGATCACCAGAATGGGTCCGTATAGCCGCCGAACTGCAGGCGCAGTAATCGTAATGATCGTCGCTTTCTGCGGGACTGCCGCCCTAGCCCACGCGCAATGGGGGTTATTGGGCCGTGCTGGACGCGGCGGTAGCGCTGGAGCAGCCGTTGGTGCAGCACGTGGCGGTAGTGGCGCCGTTGCCGCTGGTGCTCGGGGGGGAGGGCCTACGGGTCTTGCCCGTGGTCGCGCCGGGACGGGGCACTCGGGATCTGGAGTCACAATTCCGCGCTCTCTCCGCAGCACTCTGGAGGAAATAACCACGGGAGGCCGGGCACGGCTCACGCTTGAGCCACGAGCGACGGCCAGTCATGCCTGGACCATCCGCTATCGTGGACGTGGCGTCGGACAACTGGGACGCGACGGGACGATCATCATACGGGATGCCAGAACGCTGTCCGGGATGCGCATTGCCGGGCGCATTCGAGAAGGGCGGCTGTGGGAGGTCTCGGAAAACGGGAGTCATGGCGCACCTGTGGGAGTGGTTCGCGCGGTATTAGCCCGCGACGGCGTGTTGCTGCGGGCGCAGCCGAGGGCAACCGCGAGCACGCTACAGGTCCTTGGCCGAGAGGTCATTCTGCAAGTGCGGCAGTTACGTGCGGGCTGGTTCGAGGTGACACTCCTTGATGGTACGCGTGGTTGGGTAAGGGCATCTGAGGTGTCTCCATTCGTGATTCCTCTAAACGGCCTCGCAGAGGAGGAAATCGACGAGGAGATGGAGCGCGCGTACGCGAGCGAGGAGGAAACGGAAGCGACCAGAGACGAAGAGGGTGAGGTGGAGTTCACCACGGGTGCGGTCCTCCCGGTGCGGACGGTATCGATTTCGGGCTCTATCGCGGTCCTGGAGCTCGCTAATGGTCAGCGTGTTATTTCGAATGCGTCTCTAATCAGGCGGATTCGTCGGCCGGAGCCGAATCTCTCAGTTGTGGATCCAAACCAGCCATAGGGCCATCTACCGCTAGCTGCGAGCGCCATTCTGCAATACTGGCCGGTTGAAGGGCACAGTCAAGTATATTGGGTACCATAGAACGGGTGCCTTGACGTGACGTCGGCTTCGCTCGGTGCTTGGGGTCTCGGGTGCAGCAGTTTCCGCTTCTGCTGCTTCCTCTGATGGTCAGGTCAAGAGCAGGTGGGGCACACGCCACGCGGCCGGCTCGGGCAATGTGGATCTTCGCCCCGTAATCCCCTAAGGACTAGGGCCAGCACCTCTTGGCAAGCCCCCGGCTGGCTATCCCTAGGCATCATCGCCTCCGTACTTGGAGCGGACGATGTCCCGGATGAGCCTGTCCGAAACATAGCCACCCTGGTTGGAAAGACGAGGTTCCTCCTTGCGGCTTCTCCCCTTCTGGGGCAGGTCCCGGCGGCGGATGAGTGGCTTGGACTTCCGGCCTGAATTGGGAATCCTTCCCTCGCGCAGCAGACGGCTCAGGTGGTCCACGCTGTAGCCGGACTCCTGGGAGGCGCGCTGAAGGCTCAGGAGTTCGTCCGCCGCGCGAGTGAGCGCGGCTTCGAGTTCATCCGCGCAGATATCAAGGATACGGGCCTGCGAGTCGGCGCCAAGGCGGCGCTGCTGCGCCGCGAGCGCGCGCCACTGGTCGGGAAGGTCGGCCGGGGTCGGCTGGTGTGGCATTGGGATGGTCTCAATTCAAGGGCTGTCCGGATCGCCTCCCCCGCGTGGCGTACTTTGCTGGGGGCCCGGCGCACGATCCGTTCCCCGCCCGGGATCTTCCACGCGTGCAGCAGGAACGGCAGATGGCGCCAGGTTCAGGTTTCAGCTATCTTGTTTTGCCGCAATAAGAAGTCCGTTCAGGCCGTCCACCACGCACCTCGGCCAGTAAGATCAGGCTGCCAAGGCCTGCGGGCTCCCGTTCCGGGGGGGCCTGCTCCGTGGATAGACGCTCGCTGCCTCCTCTGCGGCCCGTCCGTCCAGCCGAACAGCACACTTGCTCACCGTACTCGGCGGGATTCTCCGCTTCCGCCGTTCGTCAGGCCACCGGCCCCCTTGCGATTCATGGCGCCTTCCGTCTCGGTTCAACCAGGGAGTCGTCAGTGCTGAACGCTGCTAAGGGAGGCTGTCAGGTCGCGAAGCACTGCCTCGCGAGCGATTTCGCGGATGCTGAACCGGGAGAGCGGGACGTCTTGCTTGGGCCGGGAGTTCAAAGGCGATTGCCTTTACCTGCACGAAGTCGTGGCGGACCGGAGCTAAACCGCCGTCAGCGTCCGCCGGGTGGTGGAAGTAGATGCTGAAGCGCCGAACTTCTTTGGGTTTTCATCTGAATCCCCTGGTGTTTGGCGACTGCTTCGGGTGTGGGCACCGCGAGGGAGTTGGTCATCGACGTTGGTCGCGACGCCGATATAACGTAGAGGGACCCGGCCCCAGGCAGCGTGTTTAGTGCCGGCCAAGGCGTTAGAATATCGAGGGCGGCAGATCGCCCCGAACACGGCTCTGGCCCAACCCCTCCCTTGTTATGCCTGACATCGGCAGTCTTTTCGGCAGCATCCGCTTCGTCGGATGGCTTTCTGGCCAGATAACTCGCCTGCGGCGCGGCTCGGGGGCGACTGCGCTGTTCAATGCCGCATACAGGCGGGCAGTTACGCGTGTAGTTGAAACCGTCCCTTCAACCGAGCGGGAGGGATTGACTCGCGGCCTCACGGATCCGGCCGTGATGCACCAGATAATCGGGCGTTCCGGTGCCCGCGCACGACCGCGGGATGTGGAAAGAATCTCACGGCTACTACGAAAGCACGGCGGATTCTCCCTCAACACGGCTGCGCTCGTCGAGCAGGTCAACCGGGCGTGGAAGCGCGCGCTCATGGACGACCCGGAGGCCGCCCAGTTCATGGCCCTCGAGCGATCCGGCTTCCTTGATGACGAGCAGCAGGCAGCGGAGGCCCCCCTTTCGGCGGCGCCGGCCACCCCGCGTGACGATCTCGTTGCGATCCTAGCTGAGGATGTGGCTGGCCTTTACGCCGCACGGACGAGAGTCCTATCCGAACGGGCTGCCGAGGAGCTAGAGGCGCTGCGCACCCGTTGGATCGAGGGGAGGGGCGAGGAGGTGCTGGCCACGCTTAAAGATCGGCGAGAAGACTTTGAGCGCGGGCGGGCAGATGCGGCTCCGGTGCGTGCGCGGTTCCTCCGGTTCGAGGCTACAGTGCTGCTTGCTGAGCGTGGAGACGCGAATCAGGCAGAAGCCCTGTTGGCCGCGGCGCGGAAGCTCGACCAGGGCGGCGACGACAGCACTCAACGCGCGCTTATTGCGCTGCTCCAAGGTGCCGAAAACGAGGCGCTGGCGATACTCGGCAGTAGCCGCGGCCGGTCACAACTGAATATCGCGGCCGGGATCCACCTTTCCGCTGGTCGGCTCGAGGAGGCAACTGCGCTCCTGGATATCGCGGGTGACCCGCCCCCGAACAGCGAGACACACCGGCTACGGGCACTGCTTGCGCTCGCCAAGGGTGAGCTTGAAGCGGCGACCGAGTCTGTAGAGGCATGCCTGCGCGAGGAACCCAGGTCTTTTGAGGGGCGGTTTCTACGTGCTCGGATCAGCTATAGCGGCGCGCTCTCGCCCGCCCTGGACCACACCGTCAGGGAAATCTGGCCGTTCCCAGTGGACCCGCGCCTGATCCGGGAGGATGAGAGGGCGCGTGCGCTGCTGGAATCCGCAGCCGAGCAGTTTTCGGAGCTGACGACGCTCGCCGACGGACCGACCTCCCGGCGGGTTCAGTGCTGGGAAGCCGCCGCTCTGATGGCCCATGCCGAAAGGCACGCGGAGGGCGTCAGCCTGATGCAGGCGCTGGTCAACGAGGAGCCGGCCGAGCCCGTCCCGATACTGTGGGTGTCTGCCTACGGGCTGGAGTTTGACCGCGACAGGTCCATCAGCGCCCTGGAGGCGCTCGGTGCGATCCGCGAGCCAGCTCACACGTCCGTGCTAGCCGACCTCTACTCTTCCCGTGGTGATCATGACGCCGCGCAGGCGGTGATCCGCTCGGCGCTTAACGCGGGACAGGTCGGACCTGATGGCCTTCTCTATGTCAGGTGGGTTCAGTTGCTGGCCAGCCGCGGGAAGCTCATGGAGGCCGAGCGTTCGCTGGCCCGCGTTCCTGAGCACCGACGTTGGTCTCTCAGACTCCTGGTCTCCGGCGCGGCCGAAAGCGCCGTGCCATACCTCGAGCACCGCCAGCTCCTTAGTGAAGCGTTCGAGGCCACCCGGTATCCCGGGTATCTGTTGGATGCTGCTACCCTCGCGGCGCGCCGTGGGGACTGGGAGTGGGTCGTCGAGCGGGTAGGGCCGCACGTCGCCCACATCGATACGACGACGGTCGTCCACCTAGTGGCCAGCGGCCACATGGAGACGGGCAGCTACCGCGAGGCACTTGAAAAGCTAGTCCCCTTCCTGGCGCGTGGGCTAGCGGAGCCCGCACAGATCTCGCTCCGTGCACTTGCTGCGGGCGCTCACGCGGCGCTGGGTTATCCGCGAGAGGCTGCCCAGGAGATGGAGTGGGTGGTGGCCCGCCGCGACGACACCACCAGCAACCTCGCGCTCGCGCAGTACCGCCTCCTCAAGGCCGATCTGCACGGAGTACTGGCTGTGGCGCGTCGGCTGATCGGGCGCACGGATGTCCCGACCGAGGCACTGATCTGGCTCGCGGAACTAATGGCACACGAGGATCGCGAACTCGGCCGCGGCCTCTGGCGGCAGGCGGGCAGCGCGGCTGACCTGCCTGAAGACGCAGTCGTGAACGCGTTGATGACCGCGTTTCAGCTCGGCCTCGACGACGAGACCCGGGAGCTGACCGAGCGGATGACCGAGCTAGCGGCCGAGGGCCGTGGCGGCGTACAGAAATTCCGGATCGAAGAGTTCCAAGAAATCCAGGTCGGGCGTAATCAAGCGCTGGAGGAAGCCTTTACGAAGTATGGGGAAGGCGCACTTCCGGTCCATACACTCGCTTCAATAATCGGAGAGCCCCTCTCGCATCTGCTGCATCGTCTCCCCGAACTGAACGAGGATCGCCCGTCGCCTACCGCGCAGTTCTCGCCCCGGACCCGGCATGGCGAGCGCTCGAAGCCGCTCGAGCTTCCGGCCGGCGCTAGTCTTCGGATGGATACGTCGACGCTGGTGCTCGCCCACCATCTTGAACTGCTTTCGGACCTCGTCAACGAGTTCGGGATGATACGGCTGCCTTACCGGATCGCTCCGCTTCTCGTCGCCATGGAGAACAGGAGGAGGCATCACCAGCCCGGCCGCCTGGAGGCGTACAGGGCGATCCGGTCGTTCGTCGCGGGCGGCCGGATGCGGGTGGTCGATCCCGCAACACTGATCCCAAGTTCCGAACCGGCCTCTGGCGCGGTGGGGGCCAACTGCCTCGTTGTCTTCGCGTCAGAAGTCGATCGCCCGACAGACCCGATTCCCGAGGGTTGGAGCCGGGTGACCCTCCGCGATGTCATTCGCTCGCTGGAAGGTGTGCTGCGGGCTGATGAAGCGGTCGAGATCCTCCAACGACTGGGCGTAGAGGGGCAGGCCGCACCCGGCGCTATCGTGCCTCGTCAGGGCGGCCGACTTCACTTCACAGCAAGCACTGTCGAATTGCTCGCGGGCTCCGCAGCACTGGCGGAAGTATGCGACCGTTTCGACGTCACTGTCGAGGACACGACAGTCGCGCGATGGGCTGACAACCTGGAGGCCGCCGAGTTGGCATCACGCGACGCGGAATGGATCGCGGGCCTCCGGCTCCACCTGGCGGCAGGGTTCGAGGCCGGGACTTACCGGCTGGTCCCGGAACCCACCGGCTCCGACGACGTGCCGGACAAGGTTTCAGGGGAACTCGCGGGCCTTGCAGAGGTGCTCGCAGCGACGGACCGGGAAGGAGAAATCGCCTGCGTTGACGATCGGCACATCTCGAAGGTCGCACTGCAGCACGGGCAAGTAACGGTGGATGTGATGGACTTGCTCGCGGCGCTTCGCGCTCGCGGCCGGCTGTCAGACGATGCGTTCTTCTCGCGAGTCAACCGCCTACGGGCGGGCAACATCCGCTACCTCCCACTCACCCGCGAGGAGGTGCTCTTCCACCTGAACGCTGCAACAGTCCGGGAGTCACAGGTCATTGAGTCCAGGGGGTTGGGCGTGCTCCGCAGGTACGTGGCGGCCTGCATGCTAGATCCGAACCTTCAGCCCGTCGACCCGGCCGCCCGGGACGCCCGTGAGGGGCCTTTTGTTCTCAGTGTGACGCACGCCTGCGAGGACGCCCTCATGGATCTTTGGTCGTCCTCTGAGGTGCCGCCCGAGGACCGGGAAGCACGGGCGGAATGGCTGCGCGAGAACCTGTATATGGATCTCGGGCTCTCGCGCGCAGCGATCCTGACTGGCGATCAGCCACAGCTGGAGGTCACGGCGACGGGCCTCTCCATGCTCCTGCTGCGCGGCCTACCCCTCGTGATGCTCGACCTACAGGACGACGGAACGCGAATGACCGACTATGCCGCGTGGGTCTTTCAGCACATCGTCGAACCGCGGATCGAGGCCGAGCCCGAGTTAGGCGAGCTTATCGGGGGGATGCTCGCATCGCGGCTCACAGACCTCTCGATCCCGGCGGGGCCAGAGGTACCCGAGGAGTACTGCCGTCTTCTCGGTCAGCGCGTGTTGGCGGCGTTGCCTGAGCCGATCCGCGGTCGGATCCGGGACCGGGATCTCCTTGAGCGCGTTGGCTGGCGGTTCCTATCTGTCGTCAACGTAGAGGGGAAGGAGTTCGCACTTGACGCGTTCGCGGACGCGTCAGCGGCGGCGCTGAGGGGTGATTCCGCGACAATCGAGTCCCTCGGCGAGGAGCCGAGGGCGTTCACCTTTCGCCCATCCACCAGTCCCGGCCTGTTCGAGATCGTGGGGGACGGGGGTGTTGTGTTCCAGCCAGGTCCAAATCTGAGCATTCTGTCTAACGCTGAGGATGCCCGCCGCGCCGCGCTGGCTGCGGTGCGGCCAAGCCTCGACATGTCCGACCGACGATTCGCCCAACTCGCCGATCGAATTACGGCGTTGTCTCCGGGCGCGGCCCGGCTCGAGGCGCTCACGGAAGCAAGTGAGCATTCGATGGCGCAGGTCTTCCCGGCGATAGAGAAGGCGGTAAAGGCCGCCAGCCGTATCAAGATTGCAGACCTGCTGCCTCCGGATCCCGCCGCTGTGCTCGACCATCTGCGGATCGACCCTGACGCCAGCTACGCGTCCTTCGCCGAGGCATGGGAGTCTGCAGGCGCCGCGTGGACACGGGAACTGCCCCTCGCGGCTGCAGTGATTCGCTGTGTTTCCCTGCCGGTTCCGCCGCCCCGGGCGCTTCTCGACCGGCTGGACAACACTGACCCGGAGAGCGTGCGCAGGCTGGTGCGAGAACGCTTCCACGTCCGGCGCTCACCCGTATCAGCGATCAACTCGCTCTACCTCCTGGGCCACCTCGCGCGGCGGGAGGTCCGATATGGTCGGCTTGCGCGCCGTCTGGCGCGTGAGATCCTCTCGCCGGTGTTTCTTGAAGAGGCGGAGGCTTTCGGGCGGGTGCTCGCCTGGCTTGAGGAGGAGACGCGCGACGATGGCCGGATGGCCGGGTGGCCGGCCGCGAACCGTCTGGCGATGCTGTGGTGTCACGCCCACCGGATCTTCGTGATCTATGGGGCCCTGGGAGCGAGCGCCGAGGGACTTCAGGAGTCGTTCTCCAGGCGTAGCGGCAGACTATCCACCGCGTTCTTCGACCGCTCCTCGGCGGTGTGGGCCGACCGCGCACATCCCCGCCACTTCGATGCAGCGCGGCTCCTTCTATCAGGAGTGGCCACCGCATCAGTGGTCACCGGGCTGGAGCTCACTGAGCGGGAGCGGCAACTCGCGGCCGGGATAGCGACCGTCACCCTGGATAGCGGTAAAACGCTCCGCGTATCCCTCTACCGCGACCTCTCGGGGCTCCCCGACGGAATGGGGACCTACCTGTGGCCGGCGGAAGGAGCCTACCAAAACCTACTCGGCGCCGAGGCCGCGAACTTGATCTCCCGCGAGTCGCTGCGTGCTGGCGTCAAAGACGCCGCTCAGAAGCTGCGTGCCGAAACAGGCGCCGTCGGGGGCTGGGTAACACTCGCGGCGGTGCTCGGCGATGATGCCGCTGATCCCGACGCGTGCGAGGCCGTGCGCGCGGTCATAGCCGCCACCGATTTCGCCAAACTCATCCAAGAGGACGCTTGCGCTGGGTTCCTCGCCCTGAGTGTCGCTGCCACGCAGCTAGCGCACTATGGCTCGGCCGCGGAACGTGATGCGCTGATGCAAACGTTAACACAGATTGCCCTCGCGGAGCCGACGTCACCCGGACCCCTCAGGCCGGGGGAACATGACACCGAGATCGTCGAGGCCCTCGCGCGGCTCTCGCTGTCCGCCTCCGATCCCGAAACCGCAGTCGCTGGTCTCGCTGCGGGGCTCGACGGCGCTATCCGTGCCTGCCCCAGGCTCGCTCTTGCGGCGCTCCATGCTGTGCAACGGCTATGGTCGGAGCTGCCGTTGCACCTCGCGAGTCGCTTCACAAGACTACTTCTGTACCTGCGCGCAACCGCACCCGCCCTTCCGCGCTAACATCTTGCTGGCCGCACGTGCCCTAAGCGGTAGCCACGCCTTCCGGGGATTCGCCCGTCTTGGAATCAAAAGTTCGCTGAGGCAAAGTTGGGCGCTGTTCGAGCGCGACTCACCACCTGCAGCCCATGCGAAGAGAGCTCCCCTTCGGGCGCGGTAGTGAGCCAGCAGTTTTTGAGAACGTCTTCATCCTACGTTACGCGCTGCGCATATCTCTGCCCAAGCCCAGAACGACATCGCATGCATCGTGGTACCTTCTATGGAGAAACAGAGTCGGACGCTGACGTGCTCGCCTAGTGGAGGGCGGAGGTTCCCATGCCAGAGTTGGAACGGCTGATTCGATTCGTCCACGATGCACCCGCCGGAACGATGGTCCCGGTGGAGTCGCTGCGGGAGCTGCTGGCCGACGCGCCGGACGCGGAGAGGGAAGAGGAGCGCCGACTCACACCGGCAGAAGCCGCAGATTGGCTGCATCGCCACTTGGGTGGACGGAAGCGCACCGCCGCCGCCGTGCGCAAGGTGATGCGGACGGGGTTCCGGGGCGTGGTGCTGAAGTCGTACCCCTACGGCCGCGAGCGCCGCACCACGGAGGCCGACCTCCGGCGGTTCGTCGTGCAGATCGGGGCCATTCCGCGGCCCCCTGTACCGGAGCAGGCTGCCGCCCACGTCTCGGTCCTCGCCTCGACTCCGGCGGGAGGCGGATTCGCAACCAAGGCCCATGCCGATCCGGCGGACGAGATCGCCGCCGCGCAGGAGCGGTTTGGACGGCGGCGAACGACGGCGCTCGCCCGGCCGCCGGGCCCGCGGCGCGCTTCGGGAAGAGCATGAGGGGGGCGGCTCGGTCGAGCCGCCCCCTTGTGATTCATGCCGCCTTCCGTCTCGGTTCGATCAGGCAGTTGTCCGCCACCACCCGGAAGGGCGCTCCCCTCCGCGCCCCCTCGCGCCGCACGTACCCCCGCTCCACCAGCACGTCGCGGCAGTAGTAGAACGTTCCCACCGGAAGCCCTGACGCGACCTCCCACTGCTTGGCCGAGAGCCCCTCGGGGGGAAGCAGACTGAGCACGGCGCGGAGCTTCGGCGTCAGCTCATGGCGGATGCTGCGCGCCGCCTGCCCGAGCCGGTGGCCGTACTGCTCCGACCAGTCCGCCCAGCGGTATTCGAGCTGCGGACGCGCGGCGCGGAAGCGCGTGTGGCGGAAGTAGCGCCGCTCGATCATCTGGAACGACCCGTGCCCCATCTCCGCCTGCAGCTTGACAGCGGTCATCGGGTGGCCGAGCTCGTCCAGGGTGTAGGCGCGGTGCGAGCAGTAGGTCACGCGCAGCCGGCGGGTGCGGACCTCGCCCGCCTCGTATCCGCAATAGACGGCCACGCGGTCCAGATGCTTCCGCCAGTCGCCCAGCGGAACGGTCCCGTCGCTCCCCTGCGCCGGGAACAGGAGCGGTCCCGGGGGAGCGTTCGGCCCGCTCAGGTACTCGGCCAGGATCTCCGCAAGCTGCGGATGCAGCGGGATCACGCGCTCCCGGTACTCCGTCTTCAGCCGGTCCCTCGTGTCCTCGCTCCGGACCGACTCGTTCGGCCGGACGATGATCACACCCTTCGGGAACTCCACGTCGCCGGAGAAGCGCACGTCCACCACGCGGATACCCGCGCGCTCGCTCTCGATCATCCCGGTGAGCAGGTAGAACGCGAGCAGCGGGTAGATGGGCGGGCCCTGCCGGTCGGGCGGGTAGAGCCGCCGCGCGCCCTCCAGCAGGAGCGCGCCTTCCCACAGCTCCAGGTGCTTCGTCGGGCTCGGATCGACCGCGGGGAGGTCTGTGCGCTCGTGCACCCAGTTGGTGGTGATGCGCCCCTCGGCGACGGCGGCCTGCAGGAGCTCGCCGAGCGTGTCGAGGTAGCGGCGCTGCGTGGTCGACGTGAGCACGCCCCTGCACCCGCCCGGCTGGTCGCGCAGACGCGCCGGCGGGGTGGTGCGCAGCTCCTTCATGTACTCGCGGATGTCGGCGGGCTCCAGGTCGCGCAGCAGCACCTTTCCGCGCTTCTGCGCGAAGAAGCGCGCGGCGTGGACCAGCTTGCTCCGCTGCCCCTCCAGATGCCGCGACGTGATGCGCTTCCGGCCGGGCCGGCTGGCCTTCTCCGCCAGGTACCACCCCGCGAAGGTGGCAATCCGGTCCAGCTCGTCTTCAGTGGGCGCGGCAAGCTCGGGAGTCTCCTCCGGCACCGGCAGACCGTCCGGATGCTGGGCGCGGAGCTCGCGCAGCTCGGTGAGCCGCTGCGCGAACAGCAGGGCGGCCTGGACCGGGTCCCTGGTGGCCCCGCGCTCGCCCGGCTGGACCAGCGCCTCCAGCCTGCCCCCCCACTTCGTCCAGGCACGCGCGTCGATGTAGGCGCGCCCGTCCTTCCAGTACAACCTCGCGTGCGGCTCCTGCGCGCCGACCGCCGCCGGCGCCTGCCCTCCCGCCCTCTTGTTGGCTACCCGTGGCATCCTCTCGTTCCCCAACCGGGCAGGTACAGGTGCGCGGCATCTCACCTTTGAGGGTACCGCGAACCCGGGGGAAGCGTTCTCGTTTGTTACTGGAGTTTTGTTACTGGCTCCAGACCTGAGCTAAAAACGAAAACCCGCAGGCGGCGTAAGGTGCCGTCCTACGGGCATTTAGCTCAGGGTCGCAAACGAAAGCTCGAACCCCCGACCTCCAGATTAGGAAGCAGTAGGCCGCCGGTTCGAGTCCGGCCGGGGTCATTACGAACAAGCCGCCATCCG
The DNA here is from genome assembly GCA_036389795.1 of Longimicrobium sp. Taxonomy (NCBI): domain Bacteria; kingdom Pseudomonadati; phylum Gemmatimonadota; class Longimicrobiia; order Longimicrobiales; family Longimicrobiaceae; genus Longimicrobium; species Longimicrobium sp. Next base: position 43,243 of record DASVWD010000108.1, on the reverse strand, counting down.
GGATCGGATGACGGCTGTTCTTCGTTTTCTGAAAAGGCGTCCCGGGAGAGCGTCTGCGGTGACGAGGATGGCGACCAGCCTTCTTTCATCGTCAACTGCCCTCCTGCGGTGAGGGCAACCGCGGAACGGTCGCGGCAGCGAGCGTGGAGAGCGACCTCCCATCGACCTTCTGGACGGACGGCGCCGGGAGATTTCGCCTTCCGGGCGTCACCGCCGTTCGTCAGAGCAGAATCAGGAGATCCTCGCCGCCACACCCCTCCATGTGGACCCGGGCCTTCCCCGCCTCGAAGGCGAAGGGGATGTCCTTCCCTGCCCCGATCGCCTTGTAGAACCCGGCGGAGAAGGCCAGCGCGGCCGCGTCCAGGATCCCGGCACGCGTCCCGATCACGTGCGGGACGTGGCGGCGGATGGCTTGTGCCTGCGCCTCGGACCAGCAGGCGTTCAGCACCACGCATTTCACAGTGTCCCGGAAGAGCGCGAACAGGCTGGCCAGGGCGTCGCCGGTCACCAGACAGGGGTGCCCTACCTCGTTGCGCAGAAGAATTCCCCCAGTTACACCATGTCCTGCGAAATGGACGATGGTGGGAGATTCGTCCAGCATCGCCTGCATCAGGGTGTCGCTGGTGACGGCGCCCACGTGCCGGAACTCCAGGGCGTCCCGCTCCCGCGCCATCCGGAGGTCCTGCTGGATCCTGCTGACCTCGCGCTCCAGGTCCAGCGGTGCCCGGGTGGAGTTCGCGGCCAGGAAGAGGATGCGGATGCGATCGGCGGGCGAGCGCGAGACCTGGGGTGTCGGGGCGGCAGGTCCTGCGCGGCTGGCCTCGTCCCGCGATGGGTCGTCCGGCAGGTCTCCGAGGATCGACTCCAGCCACCCCAGCCCGGGGAAGACCGTCTGGGGCACGACGATCACGGGCGGGAAGATGGAGACGGGGTTCTCGTGCGTGTGGATGCGGCGATGCTTGAGGTCGATCACCCACGATACCGTGACGGCGCCCGTGGAGGCGTGGTGCGAGATCCGCGTCTGCTTCCGGATAAAGCGCGCCGTCGACTCGGGGCACCCCTCCTCGAAGACGAAGGCAAGCAGCCCGTTCGGGTTTCGGCCGCGTGGCTTCAACCCGAACCCGCGGGAGACGCGCTGGACCGCGTCGAAGAACTCGTTCCCCAGGGAGACGATCTGGCTCTCCGTCAGCCGGTCCGCCGCGCGGAAGGCCACGAAGTCCATCGACACGGGGGACGTATGGAAGCCGATCAGCGGAAAGCTGGCGAACTCGGCATTGCGAGAGAGGTCGTGCAGCCCCTTCTCCTCGACGAGGCGAACGCGCAGGTAACTGATACAGGGCAAAGGAGGATCCGCGACAGGGAGAGGGATCGACGCACCGTTGCCTGGGAGTTGCGCGAGCGCGGACGAGTTGAGGACGACGTCGCCCCCAGCGGTGATCACGACGTCGTTGTCGCCGCTGACCTGGTCGTTCGACATGGCAGGGACCGTAGAGGAGAAAGAAGATCAGCGTAGAAGTGATAACCCCTCTGCTTCGGCGACGCCAGAAGCCCGAGGCTCGGCTCGATGCAGTTCCGGCGCAAAGTGAAGATCATTGTGCAGTCACGGTTCGGCAGGTCGGGCTCTCTGACCAATAATTAGGAGAACCGGACCCTTCTTAGCCCAACCGCCATTAGGGCGGAGCCGGCGGCGAAATGCTCCAGCAGCAGGCGGTGGAAGAAGATGTATCCGCCGCTGGCGCGCTGCAGGAACCCGAGATGGACGGCGTAATCCAGGAACGGCGAAGGCGGATGCGGCATCGTTGTCGTGACGAACGGAACCAAGCGCAGCGGGGCGTGCAGCACGAATGCCGTCGGACCAGAAGAGGGCCGGGCTGAATAGGAGGATAGCGAGCAAATGCTGGACAAAGCGCAGCAATGGCTTGCCAACCGCTGCAATGTCTTCCGTGCAAACCCTGATCAGTCAAAACCACCGGGAACTGTTTCAGATCTCCTCCCTACGCCTTCAACTTCGCGGTGCTCGTGGCACATCACTCGGGGGCCAAAACGCGAAAAAGTCGCGACCCTGAAATCGCTTCATGCAGCCCCTTCGCCTTCCACGGACGGTACCGCTATCAACGCTCTAACGGCTGTTCAATCTTTGTACTAGATCAAAGGAGATGTTGTCTTCGAGAATTCGGTGCGCCACTCGTACGCGACATCCCAGGTCCTGGAAAACACCTGTTGGGGCGCACGTCCATCTCGGGGACGCAACACCGGCGGGTGCTCGAACCCACCACCCGCGGCGGCGATTCCGAACCGCGGCCTGTCGGAGATTGACTGATATGTAGCTTTTTCCCCCGTGAGGACTTAGATTCCAGTCCAATGCGGGAACATGGTGCGTGCGCTGCGCTCCATTCCACTTCTGTTAGATAACTACTGATTATCAGCTCGCCCATGATCAATTTACTGCCCGGTTCCGAGGATGAACTTTCGGAGTGCCTCTGGGAGGAATTCGAGACCTTTGCCCTGTCCGTTCTTTGCCGCTACTACGGCATTCATGACGTCATGGTGCAAGGCAGGCAGGCGACGGGGGACGGTGGACGCGACGGCGACGCGGTGTACGTGATCGCTAAGGAACAGTCGTCAGTCAATTCCAAGCTGTGGGTGGAGATCAAGAAGCGGACTAGCGCCCATCTGGACATCGACGACGTGGGTGGCCACGTCGTGATGGCGTACGTGTCTGACGTCAACCGGCTCATCTTTGTCACGAACGGTCGTTTCACGGACCTCCTGCGGTGCGCCATCGAGGACTTTGCGTACCGTGCGGGCCTGGATTGCACGCTGATGACAGGAGCCGAGCTCTTGGATGTGGCACGCCGCACCGGTGGTGTTTCCAAGCCACAGACCCGGAGCTTGGATGATACGCCGGGCGCAGATCCCCCCGGTACGGCCGGCAATGCTGCGGTGCAAGGGGGGGATTCCATGGTCCTGGAGGTGCGGGCTTCGTTCAGCACTCGCATAGACCGCCCGCAAAGCGGGCTGGAGGAAGCCGAACTCAAGGTACAACCCGGGACCCCGCTCTACCTGATCGTCGATACCGCGGTCGTGCAATGCTGCGGTCAGCAGGAAGTGGAGCTATCCACCGCCTGCCGCACGGACGGGATGAGCATGGCGTTCCAGCCCGGCCGTCCGGCGGGGGCAGTGGGCCTCGGCGACCGGTTCCGCAGCGTACACGCGCTGTTCATCCAGCGGCCGGGGCTGTACTCCGCGGACGACTTCCTCATCCGCGCGCAACTAGGCTCCGGAGGAGCGGAGGTGCGCGTCAACGTGCTCCCTGGCGGCCGGTTGCGCGTGCTTCCGCCGCTGCTGGCCGACTGGCTTCCTCCGTCACGGCAGCCAGCCGAGGAAGAAGCCGGCCGCGCGCTCCGCCGCTTTTTATCCGGTGCCCCGTTCGAGAGCGTCGGCCTGATCGCGCCGGCCGGCACGGGAAAGACCCACCTCGTACAGCGCCTGCGGCGCCTGTGGATCAACCACGGAGTGCACGAAGTGCTCCTCGACGGCTCGCTCGAGAACCGCGACCAGGAGCTCGCCCTCGCCATCCTGCGCTGCCTGGTTCCCGTTCAGCCCGACGTCTTTCGGCTAGACGAGGTGGCCGTCGAGACGATGCTTTCCCGACTCGGAGTTCCGGCTCCGCTCGCCCGACGCGGGGCGGAACTGCTGTCTGCCGGGGCGGGGAGCGGCCTCCGCGCGAGCGTGCGTGAGTTGGGGCAGCTGCTGGCGTTGGTACTGGCAGCCCGCTCGGAGAAGCAACCCATCGCCGTCATTCTGGAAGACCTGCACAAGGTCTATGCATCGGCCCTGGCCCTGCTTCAGGAGCTACTCGACGGGCTGCGCCGGCTGGGCAAGGGCAGGGTGATGGTGGTCTTCACGTCGCGTGACGTTCCCGACACTCGGGAGCAGGGACTGGCGGCCATCTGGGAAGGTCACATTCGCGAGCTGTGCGGGGAACAGACGACGGTGGTGAAGCTCCCCTCGCTCGATCCGTCGGAGGCGGCACAGCTACTCCGCGCCAGCGTCCCCACGCTGGAGGCGCACCAGGCCGCGTCCATCATCGAGCAGGTAGGCAGGACGCCGTTCGCCCTTCGCGAAGCGCTGGCGCTGCTGCGTGAGCGCGGCGACCTAGTCTACGAGGACCTGCTAAGCCAGCACGTGCTGGTGCGCCCCGAGGGGCTGCAGGAGGCTCTCGATGCACACAGGCTCCGCGCGCCCACGCTGCACCGGCTGGAGATCTTGCGGGGGCGGCTGTCCCCCGCCGCGTGGGAACTGCTGGAAGCCGCCGCGTGCCTGGGCAAGTTTTTCGACGTGGAAGCCGCCGCCCTTTCCAGCGCGGGACTCGCGGAGGCGTACGCGGCCGTCGAGGCGTTCCAGCGGCTCGAGATCCTGACCGCACGGGGGCTGCGGGCCAGCCAGGCGTCCTTCGACCACGACCTCATCCGCCGGGGGGTGCTGGAGCAGATGGGTGCGGTACGGCAGCGGCGCATTGCCGGGCAACTTTACCAGCGCACCGGCCAGAGCGCCGCGCCGGGGCTCGCGGCGAGTCTGGCGTATCAGGCCGGGCTGGCCGAGGAATGCTACGAGCATGCCCGCGCCTTGGCGCGCGAGGTGGGACGGCGCGGGCGCGCGGCGGATGCGGCATCCGCGCTGGGCATGGCGATCACGGTGGTGGACGACAACACCGCCCAGAAGGTCGTCAACCTGTCGCCGCGGGCACGCGGAAACATCGATGACGCGGTCGCGGTGGCACCTCTCTGCACCATGGCGGGCTGGACCACTTCGCGGCGCCAGCAGGAGCTGCTCGCCCTGCTCATGGAGTACATCCAGTACCTCGCCGACGTAACCGGGAGCGGCAGTCAGCTACTGGATGCAGCGCTGACCGAGGCCGAGATGCTGGCCGTAGTTCGCCGGGACCTATTCCGCAGGGCCCAGCTGGTGGGGTACCGTGGACGGCAGGATTTCGTGGTGGACCGGTACGAATCGTCCGTGGGGTGGCACCGGCGCGCCGATGAGATGCTGCGGCAGGTACCCGACGCCCCCGTCGTTCAGGCGGAGCGGGCGGAGAACCTAATCCGCCTGGCCATTAGTCTCCGGCAGCTCACCCTGAGGGACGAGTCGCGCGCGATGCTCCGCGAGGCGCTGCGGCTGCGCTCCCGCTCCGGCTGGGCGTTGCTGCTGAAGGTGCTTGCCAACTGGGGCGCCACGTACTTCCAGAGCGATTGGACGCTCGTCCGCCGGTTCTGGGAGCGGGCGGAGCGGGTGGCCGAGCGCCGCCAGCGCCCCGACCGCTTGGTGCACAGCCTGATCGATGTGGCCCACCTGGACCTTCTAGAGGAGTGCCACGACGCGGCGCACGAGCGGCTCCTGCGGGCTGAGGCACTCGCGGAGGACCACGGCTACGAGAACTCCCTTCTGCGTGTGCACCTGAACCTGGGGTGCCTGCACATGGTGCAGGGCGAATACGCCACCGCCCGCCACCACCTGCTGAAGGCGGAGGAGCTCGGCATGGCCAACCGGGTTCCCCGCCGGTTGTGGCGGGCCCGCGCAAACCTCGCCACGCTCTATGAGGCCATGGGCGAATTCGCGCAGGCATACGCGTGGGACGCGGCCATGCTCAGCACGTTTGAGCTCCTTCCCGACGCGCCGGGAATGACAGAGCGCGAGCGGCAGGCAAGCCTCGGCAATTCGCGGAAGGGGCTGGCCCTCGCCAACCTCGTCATGCGGAGCGACGAATCCCCCGTCCACGCGCAACTGGTCGAGTCGCTCGGCGACCTCGCCCGGCAGGTAGGCACGGACGTCGCTCACCGCGTACGCTGCGGCGTGGAGCTTCCCGGCCTCCGGGACCGCCATTGCAAAGAGATCGCGTCACGCCGGCGCTTCATTATCACCGAGTAGACGCGCAGCCCCCGATCACAACCGCCCCGACTGTAGCCCTTGCCTGGCCTGCGCGGCCTCCCCCGCTGCGCATGTGCAGTTTCGGCAAGGAACCACGCCTCCAAGGCCACGCAGCTCAGCAGGGTGCTTCCCGTGATCGCCGTGCTCGCGCTTCTCGACACCGCGGACCCGAGCCCCGCCTTCAGGAAATACAGGCCCAAGATGGTGGCCAGGTAAGATACGCCCATCAGCAGTAATACGACCGCGATATACGGATACGTCATGTGCCTGCCCTCGCGCTTTAGATTCCTCTCCCATTCCATCGTACCCGGAGCACCGGTGGCCGCATTCACCTTCTCCTCTACGACCGCCGCCCACTGACTTGCGCGGATGGTGCGCCGGTACTCGCCGAACCAGATCAGCAGGCCTGCTTTTGCGCACTGGGGAACCACGACGATGGCCACACCGGCTCCCAAGAGATCCGGAACGTGGCTCGCCAGCAGGCTGCCTACGATGACTGACAGCGCCGCGAACGTGAAGTTCATGACGGAGATCCGGTTGGTGATCGCGGTGAGCGATTCCTGGCGCAGCCACTGGTACTCGGTGAGGAGAGCCTGAAGTCGGCCGGCCTGATCCACTTCGCAACGCGGAGTGCGTGAAACCGGGCTGGGGGTGGGGTGCTCTTCCATGATCGCCTCATAAAGCCGGTGAAGTCGAAGCCCGGATCGTTGGTTCGCCAATCCGCCCGTTAGGGGCGGTTCGCTGGTTCAGCTCTACGCCAGGAGCCATTCCGTCGCGAAGTCCGCGAGGAAGGACTTGGCCTTGTCCAGCGCCAGCCCGTCTCCATCCGCATATGCCACCATTGACCGGTAGATGATCTCCGCGCAGAGCCAGCAGCATGCGAGGTAGAGGCTCTCTTCGTCCCTGCACATCGCGCGCAGGCGGCGGATGGCAGGGCGAGACAAAGGCCGCTCCGCCCCCGTATAGCACACGGTGGCGATCCAGTACGCCTCGTCCAGCGGTCCCACGGCGTAGAGGCTGTGCTCGAAGTCGCAGGCGCGGATGATTCCGTCCGCGTGGAGATAGTGCTCGGGCTTGGGATCACCCTGCGCCAGCCGGGGTAGGCGCCGGCTGAGGGGACGCTGCAGGAGCAGCCCGGTTAGTGCGCGCACCCGCGAGGCCAGCGGACCGGGCGCGCACCACACACGGTCCTCCACCATCTGCCGGATCCGCAGCAGCTCCACCTGTGGATGGATGCGGGTAAACGCCCTGAACCCGCCGGTCACAGGCTCGTTGAGCCCCACCGCGAACTCGTCGAATCTCCGCAGCGCGTCACGCTCGTTCCCCTCCAAGGCGTCGAGCCGTGCGTTGTATTCGGCCAGGATCGCGTCATCCTCCAGCGGACGGAACGCGCGGCACTGCTCCGCCAGCCGCGCCACCGCCGCGTCGCTTTCCGGGCCCGGTGGCAACGGCTCCGCGTCTATCCATCGTGTAACCACGACGTGTGCGCCGTCTTCCGTTCCCCACGCCACGACCTCCGGCGCCGACGGGTTGTCGTGGTTGTAGACCGTGCGATTCCACGCCACGGATGCCGGGCGCTCGGTGGGAAACGGTGCTCTAGGCAGCAGACCGGCCAGCAGCGACGCACGGTCGCGGAACACCTTTACGTGCACGCGCGCTCCCTGCGCGGAAGCCGCGAAGACGGAGTGCTGCCCGTCGGTGACGGGCTGGACGTCCTCGATCGCGGTTCCCAAGAGGGACGAAGAGGCGGCCACGTACGCATCTAAATCCGCAAAGCGCAGCGGGTCTCCCTCCGCGAGTGCGGGAGGCGGGGGAGCCGTCCCGCCGTACAGCGCCCGCACCCGCGCGTACGCCGCCTCCTGGGAGTAGCGAATGCGCGCGAACCGCGCGGCGTTCCGGCCCAAGAGCGCTGCCCGCGCCGGGCAGCGCAGGTATGCCGCCAGGGTGGCGGCGAGGGCGGCGGAGTCATCCACCGGCACTAGTGTTCCCGTGACGCCGTGCACGATCACGTCCGGGAGTCCGCCGGCGCGAGACGCGACCACCGCGCACCCGCACATCATCGCCTCCACCGCCACGATCCCGAACTCTTCGCGCCACGAGGGCAGCACCGTCACCGTCGCGCGGCTGTAGAGTTCGGGGAGTGCCGCGTTCTGAACGCGCCCCCACAGGACCAGCGTTCCTGCTCGCCGCCGCAGGGCCAAGGCCGGATGGCTGTCGACCATGGCCGACACCGCCGCGACCTCCCGCTCGCTCCCCCCCACCAGCCACACCTGATTGTCGGGTACGGCCGCGTAGCCGTTCAACTGCTCCAGCGCATCAAGGAGCGTCGTGATCCCCTTGCGTGAATCGCCCGGCCGCCCGACGAACAAAATCGTCGGGAGGCTCCGGCCTTCGATAAAAGACATTCGGATCTACTCCGTACGGGATGATCGAGGGCGTGCGGGGAGGGACCTCGGGATACAGCCGCTCAAAGGCCCGCCATTCGTCCGGGCAGACCGCCACCAGGTGGTGTGCCTCGCGGAACACCCGCAGCTCGCATTCGTCCCGCAGCGCATCGGCTGCTTCCGCGGGCTCGCCCGTTTCGCGTTTGACCCTTCCCAGGGAGAGAATGGAGTGCACGTGCACCAGCCTGTGCTCGCCCGCAATTCGCCGCGAAACCTCGCCAGCGATCCAGTAGTGGCTGTGAAGGACAGGCTTGCAGGAGAAAGCGTCTCGCAGCGTGCAGGCGCATGACTCGTAAATCTCTTCGAGGAGGAGTCCGGTTGCCGCGGGTGAGATCTCTTCCGTGGGGCCTACGGGGAGCCGGTGGATGCTGCAGCGGCTGCCGATCGCTTCATGCACCGGCTTGGAAGGGCTGTTGAGCCGGGTCACATAGGTCACGCGGTCGCCCATCCGAACCAGGTACCGCCCCAGGTCGAAGAGAAACAGGTGACCGCCGCCGAATCGATCGTGCCCCGGAGGATCGAAAGGGTCCGCGACAAAACAGGCAATTATGACATCCATGCAATTTGCTGAGGAATGATAATCAGTAGTTATCCGACCTTCGACACCTCGGTTCTTCGTTGTTACAGGCGCGTTGGCTCGCCAGAAGCTTTCTGAAGACGAAAAGCCCGCCGACGGCATAAAGTGCCGTCTGGCGGGCATTTCCGGATTTCCTGGCGGAGGCTCGGAACTTGGCCGAGATGCTTAGGAAACGCCGTCGGCCCGTTACGTCGGGTCACGGAGGTAGGAAAAAACCTAGCATTTCTGCGGATTTTCCGCAACCCGAAGTTACTGGATACGACCGCGTGTTACTGGTTTTGTTACTCGTTTTGTTACTGGCTCGCACCCGATCGAGCTATCTGGAGATTCTTCTTGCGCAGTAATGGCAGCGGCCGCTGCCCCGATCCGGGGCGGCGGCCGTTGCGCATGGGCCCGGCCGGACTCGAACCGGCGGCCTACTGCTTAGGAGGCAGTCGCTCTATCCACCTGAGCTACGGGCCCACTGCAATGGGTCCCAAATGTAGTACAATCTGCGATTCTTTTCCACACCCGGCAGATCTGGCCAGCGGGATCGGCCCGGCACTTCTGGCGGAGAAAGCGGCATGGTTGCAGGAGCCCGCTATCTGGTCGTCGAACGCCCCGCGACGTTCCGCATCGGCCGAGTCGGCACGTCCGCCGTCAGGAGGCCCTTCCCTTCTCCATACCGATTCACCGTAATTCGCTGAGTGCCCGCCGCTCTTCCCGTAGCTGCGGCTCTTTCCCGGAGGAGCCACCCTCCGTGAAGAGCGTCGTCTCGCCAGTCGTCTTTGACAGGAGGTCGGCGGTGGTACAGTCATTAGTGGCGAAGCACTGCTGGCGTGGTGTCGGGGTGCCAGCGCGCCAGAGCGGTTCAGATGAGAGGGGGGTATTGCCGGCGCTGTAGGTTCGATCGCCGAGCGCTACAGCACGACCGTCGTGGTGGTTGCCGAGACACCGGAGCCCACGAACGGGGTTCCTGCAGCCTTGGGACTCCAAGTGCAGCCAGGTAGGATGCCGGGGTGCGCCAATCTTGCCACAACAGTATGCCAAGCCTGCCACACTCGGACGGTCGACAGGACTGCGGCGCTCGCGCGGCGCAGTGCACAAATGCTTTCACCACGGCTTGATACGCGCACCGGGATAAACCGGGCGGATACCGGCGTAAGCCTTGCATTGCCGAGCAGCGGGGCGATCGCCCCGCCGTCCATCCCTCCTTCCGGCACGCCCCCGCCGGGTCAGCTCCTTCTCCATTCAGCGATTCGTCCCTTCATGCGGAGGCGTTCATGCCGGGCCCTCTCGTCCACCTCATCGTACAGCAGCGCCTCGCCGGGACGCTGGGAAAGCTTGGCCCGCCCGCCCAGCCGCTCGCCAAGCTGCTGGCGGACGATCCGTGCAGCCGCTACGCAGCGTTCGGAAGTGTCGGTCCGGACTTTCTCTTCTTCTCGCTCAAGGAATACGGAACGCCGCTGGACGAGCTGGTGAACTTCACGTTCGAGGCGTACGACGCGCTGGAACCGCTCCGGGACTTCTACGCGCTCTACGTGGAGCCCGTGGAGCAGGCGCTGGAAAGCGCGGTCACCACGCTGGACCAGGCCATGTTCCGGGGCCTGATCGCCGACCTCAAGGCCACCGTGGACCTGATCCGCGCCACCGCGGTGGCCAAGGTGTCGACACAGGTGACCGGCAAGGTGGACCTGTTCATGCCCTTCTTTCCCAAGATCCAGCAGGGCGCGCCCGAGGACAAGTGGTACTACTTCGACTTCCTGCACTACCGCCGCACGGGCCGCTTCGCGTCGACCATGTGGAAGCTGGCGGGCGGCGACCCGGACCTGCGGCGCTACGTGCTGGGATACGTGAGCCACATCGGCACCGACGTGGTGGGACACCCCTTCGTGAACGCCGTCACCGGCGGCCCGTACCGGACCCACTGGCACCGGCACAAGCTGGTGGAGAACTGGATGGACGCGTGGTCCCGGCGGCACTACTCGGACTTGGCGGGGGTCAAGGCGTGCCTGAAGCTGGGGAGCGGCGACGCGTACGCCCCACACGCCATCAGCGGGAGCTACTACTACCGCCTGGTGGAGTTCGAGGACAGCCGGCTGCCCCAGAAGCTGCGGGAGCTGTTCGCCAAGGCGCTGCAGAGCACCTACGGCGACATGCCGCACCCGGAGATGCTGAACGGGGCCGACGTCGACGCGGCGTACCGGCTGTGGCTGGCGTGGTTCCGCCGCTCCACGAGCGTGGGGAGCGCCGTAAAGCCGGTGCCGGTGGACCCGCCGGGGACCGCCGCCGGCGCGCTCTTCAACAGCTACGTCGCCGGGTCTCCTCCCTACCCCGGTGGCGGGGGGGCCCCGGCCGCCGGACCGGGATGGCAGAACATCCTGCAGGCGCTGGTAGACTTTGCCACGTGGGTCGGCCAGGTGATGTCGTACACCCTGGACTGGGCGTGGGCCAACGCCGCCGGTATCCTGGCGCTGCCGCACGTGGAGGCGATGCAGACGCTGAAGTGGCTGCTGTACCAGGTGCGCAAGGGCGCCTGGGAGGTGTACGACGGGCTGCGCTTCGCCCTGGTGCTGGGCGGGTACCTGTTTCCCGAGCCGGAGGACCTGGACCGGGAGCCGTGGGGGAAGGCGCTGCTGACCCCCGCGCACGCGCACCTCTCCGGGGGCGCGGCCGCCGACGCCATGCTGTACCCGCGGGCCCAGGAGGTCCACGAGCTGGCGGGGACCACCGAGCACCACCTTGTCTACCCGGCCACCGGCCAGGAGCTGCTGCGCGCGGAGCCCGCGCCGGCGCTGTTCGACAACCTCCTTCCCGACGCATTCATCAGCCATCCGTGGGTACCCGACCAGCTCGCGGCCGGCCTGCTCGCGGCCACGGAGCCCTACGGGGGCCCCGCGGCGACGCATTCCATCGACGAGGCCACCGAGGGCACCCCCCAGCTGGGGAACGCCCTGGACTTCTCCGCGCGCCTGGCGGCGGACCACATCGCCAGCCTGCCCAACTTCAACCTGGACGGCGATCGCGGATACGGCTGGAAGACCTGGCGGGCGGACCCGATCGCGGACGACCCCGCGGTGGCCGAGCCGGGCCCGCAGGTCGACCCCGTCTACATCGACGCGTAACGGAGCGAGCCATGTCCAGCGACGCCGGTACCGACCTTCCCCGCGACCCGCGGCCGCCATTCGTCGGACGCACCTGGCTGTACATCCGCGACCACCCCGGCTACGCCGGCGACGAGCCGCTCCCGGCCGGGGTTCCGGGGTGGATGAGCCCCGACGTCCTGGTGCAGAAGCCGGACGGCACGCTGGGCTGCGAAGCCGTGGCGGACCAGCAGAACAAGGTGCACGTGACGGTGAACAACGGCGGCGGGGTGGACGCCCGCGACGTCTACGTCGAGGTGTTCATCTCCGCGCCCTCCACTGCATTTACACCGGCGGCCACCACGCGGGTGGCGGACGGGTACCTCACCGTTCCGGGCTACTCCCGCGCCACCATCGTCTTTCCCTGGACGCCCACCGGGGCGCAGGCCGGGCACCGGTGCCTGGCCGCGCGCGCGTGCCTCCTTCACCCCCCCGACTCGTACCGCGACTGCACGGTGTTCGACGTGGCGGGCGACCGGCACGTGGCGCAGCGCAACCTGCACATCCTGGCCGCCCCGTCCCCGGCCGCCGAGCTGAGCTTTCCGTTCCAGGTGGGCAACCCCGGCCCCACCGCGATCGCGACCCGGGTGGTGGCGCGCGAGGTGCGCACGCCCGAGCGGACCGCGGCGCTACGGCAGGCCCTGGGCACCCCTTTCGTGCAGTTCGCCGGGGCGCCCCTGGGCGGGATCACCCTCGCGCCGGCGGAGCCAGCGGAACCCGGGACCGTACGGCCGGCCGCGGCGTTCGCCAGGGCCGCCCCGTCCGCAGAAAGGAAGGAAGGGGGTGGAGGCGCCGCCGGCGCGCGCAGGGTCGTCGCGTTCGTCGCGGCCGTGCTGCGGCGGCTGGGCCTGCGCCACCGGGCAACCGTACCCGCGCCGCCGGCCGCGCTCTCTCTGGTGGTAGAGCCAGGCAAGGGGTTCGCGGCCGTGCTGCGCGTGGCCGGCACGCCCGCCGCGCGCCCGGGAGAGGCGCACGCGATCGAAGTGGTGCAGTTCGACGCGCGCGAGCGGGTGATCGGCGGACTTACCATCGTCCTGCGGCACTGAGGCCGGAATCCGATCCAGCCTCACGCCGGGCCGGAAGATTCGGCGGCGAAGAGCTTCTCGCGCGGTTCCATCTAAGCCCTGATGCACGCAGGCCGCGGCATGGCGCGCCGGCCGATGCGGCGGCGGACGGGCCGAAAATCGAAACTCTGGCGCTCAGCTTGTGGCGCCGTATCTTGCGAGCTGGAATCTTCGGCCGTTTTTGTTGCGTCCCTTCAATGCGGAGTCACACCGTGCCCACACCTCTCCCCCGCTGCCGCCTCCCGAGGCCCCTGAGCATGGCGGCGACGCAGCGATAACACCCGCCCGCGTCCCGCTCGTCCTTCCCTGCCCAATGCACACCTGCCGCAGGCCCGCGAACGAAAGCGGGCCGCGCTCGGGGCACGGACCTCTGCACTCCCCAGGCCTCGGTACCGGGCGGCCAATTCTGGCGCACGCCGTACCGGCGAAAAGAGCAGGCGCAGTGCGAATGCTCGGAACCCACACCCACCCGGAGGGCGACGAAGCCCCCGCACGCCGCCGCCACGGGGGCCTGCACGAACTGCTGCGTGCCCTGCTCCGCCTGCTGTTCGGCCACCACCGCCGCCGGCACCGGCTTCCCCCGCCCCACGCCGGGCCGCTGGGGCCGGGCGCCGCCGCGCCGCCGGTCACCCTGGAGCCGGCCGAAGCGCACGCCCGCTTCCGCGACGCCTTCGTCGAAGCGGCGGGCGCGGGGGGCGCGGGCGGCGGGGACGTGGTCTGGGCGGAGGGCGACGACGAGCTGCTGGTGCACGCCGGCCGGGTGCGGGTCGTGTTCCGGGAAGGGTTCGCGCTGGTGGGGATCCCCGTCCACACCGGGCAGACGGGCGAGGTGGAGGTGGTGGTGCCGTTCGCGCTGGGGAGCGCGGGCGAGCCGCTGGGGCTGACCGCGGCCACCGAGCCGACGCCGCGCGGACCGGCGGCGCTGGTGGAGGTGTGGGGCGACCCCCTCATCGCCACCGCCTGGGGGGCGCTGCTGCGGGTGGCAGGCGCCGTGGCCGCGGGCGCGGGGGTGGACGACCGCAACCAGCCGCTGCACCCAGGGGCGCTGGCCGCCGGCAAGGAGGGGCTGACGGTGACGCCGCAGGCACGCCACGCCTTCGACCGGGAGCCCTGATGCCCGTCACGATAGAGGGACCGCTGGCGGACTTCGCCACGGCGCTCGGAATCATGGCTGGCGGGGAGCTCAACGCCGCCTGGTTCGCCGACCCGGGAAAATACGCCGGCGCCATGCTGCGCGAACCCGAACAGCGCGATGCGCTGCTGCGCGCGGCGAACGAGCTGCTGGAGCGGGGCGCGCCGGCGCTGGACGACGAGGCGGGGCGCCGCTGGATCCGGGTGCTGGAGCGGGACGCCGTGACCCTGGCCGTGGTGATCACCGGCGGCACCGGCGCCACGGAAATCGGCATCGGCGCGCGGGTGCAGGCGACCGGGCCCGACGCGCGGGTGGTGGCGTACGTTCCCCTGCTGCGCGTGCCGTCCAGCGGCCCCGTCGTGACCGCGTTCGATCCCACCGGTGGCGCCAGCCGCATCCTCGCGGAGGCGGAGGTCGTCTTCAACCCCGCGGCCCCCGCGCCGGGCGAGGCCGCGCTGGCCGGCCTGCGGCTCTCCGCCAGCGTGGGAACCACGGGCGCCGCTCCGCGCCTGGACGTCACGCTGCTGGGGCTGCAGCTCCCGGGGCAGGACGCGCCAGCGGACGTGAGCCTGGGAGGGGATGATCCGGAGGAGCTCGCCGGCCAGGCGCTCCGCCTGCTGCTGGGGATGCTCCGGGAGGCGGCCTCGGGCGCCTCGAGCGAGCTCGCGGAGATCCTGTCGCTGCTGGGGATCAGCGCCGATCCCCACATTCCACCGCTCCCCGTGGCGCAACTGTTCACCGACGGGCTGCCAGCGTGGCGGGGGTGGCTGGACGCGCTGCTGGCGGACGACGCCGCCGTCGGCGCCTGGCTCGCCCACCTGGCGCAGCTCGCCGGGAACGGCGCGGCGGTCGTGGGGGCCGCCGCGCCGGGGCTGCCGCACCGGGTGGAGTGGGCGCTCGCCGGCGGCGCGAAGCTGGCGGCAGCGCTCCGCGTCTTCCGCACGCCGGCCGGGGCACCGGCCGCCGAGCTGGGGCTGCAGGCCTCGCTCTCGACGCCGGGGACGGCCAGCACGCCGCCGGGGGCGCTGGAGGCCAGTGCCACGCTGGTGCGCGTCACCCTGGGCGCCACGCCCGCCATCGCCGGCCTTCCCCGGCTGGAGGTGGCGGGTCGGATCGGGCCGGCCCAGGCGGCCACCCCGGCCGACCGGCTGCTGGACGTGGCCACCCCCGTGCTGCAGGTGGGCTCGCTGCGGGCGGGGATCGGGATGGGCGAGGACCGCCGCGCGGGGTTCGTCCTGGCCGCGCACGACGTGGTGATCGGCACGCATCCCTACCCCGTGCTGGACCTGACCAACCCGCAGACGCTGGCCGACGTGGCCGGCTCGGCGGTGGACGACCTGGCGACGGCGGTGCTGGACCGGCTGGGGCCGGCCGGCCCCGCCGTGCGCGTGCTGCTGGGCCTTTCTCCGCCGCCGGGCGCGGGGGCCTGGCCCGTGGCGCTCACGCCCCTTCCCGCGCTGCTGGCCGACCCCGTGGCCGCGCTGCTGGACTACCACGCGCGTGTCCTGGCCGAGCACCGTTCCGGCTACGCCGCCGTCCTGGAGCCGCTGCGCGCGCTGCTGGCCGGCCCCGGCCCGGCCGTGCCGGTCACCGGCACGGGCGACGAGGACACCCCCTGGCGGCTGGAGCTGGCGGCGGGCGCCGCGCTGGTGGCGTGGACCGCCGGCACCACGCTGGAGCTGGGGGTGGTCATCGAACGCTCCGTGGTGGACCTGGGCGGCGGATGCCCCACGGCCGACCTGCGGATCGTGGCCCGCCTGGCCAGCCTCTCGCTCTCGGGCGGCGGGGGGCACGCCTTCCCCGGCGCGCTGGCCCGCCTCACCTTCGGCGCGCGCGGCGGGGTGCCGCTGCGCATCGGCGTGCCGGACGCGGCGATCGTCGCCGACCGCGCGGGGGTGGAGCTGCGCTGGACGCCGCAGGACGGAGTGCGCGCCGCGCTGTCTGCGCCGGGGCTGGCCGCGGTGGTGGACGGCGAGCCGGTGCCGTTCGCCCTTCCCACCCTGGCGGCGGACGGCACGCTGGCGGGCGAGGTGCCCTGGCGCGCGCTGGAGCTGCTCTTGGGCCACGTGCTGGGCCTGCTGGGAGACCCCTGGGCCGACCGGCTGGCGCGCCTGTCGGGGTGGGCCCCCGGCGGCGGCACGGCAGCCGTCCGGCTGCCGCTGGAATCGCTGGTGGAGGACCCCGCGGCCGCCCTGCGCGCCTGGGCCGCGGCGCTGGTGGAGGCGGGCGAGGTGGCCGAGCTGGCCCGCGCGCTGGCGCTGGCCGTGACCGGCCCCGCCCTGCCCGGCGTGTCCGCGGGCACCTTCCGCGGCCGGGGCGACGCCGCCTCTCCCTTCGCCGTGGCGCTGTCCGGCGCGGCGGCGGCCGCCGCCCGGCGCGTGGAGGTGCTGCTCTGGGCCCGGTCGCCGGACGGATCCCTCCTCTCCTGGGCCCCGGCGGGGGAAACCGGGGGAGGCGCCGCGGGGGTGGCCGCCGCGCTGCAGGCCGCCGCGGCCGCCGGGAGCCGCGCCCTGGCGGACGCGCTGCTGGACCGGGGCGGCGTGGCGGCCGGGCTCGCCGCCCTGGCCGCCCGCTGGGCCGACACCGACGGGCTGGTGCGCGCCGCCGACGCCGTGCTCCCCGGGGCCGCCGTGCACGAGGTGGCGGGCGCCGCGCACGGGGTGCTCCGCGAGGTGGACCTGGCCGCCCTCACCGGGGTGGCGCCGGGCCCGGGGGCGGTGGTGGCGCTGGGCCCGCTGGGCGGCGACGCCTGGCCGGGGATCGACGCGGACCACGTGCTGGACCTGCGCGCCCCCGGCCTGGTCCCCGAGGCGTTCGACATGGCGGGGCCGGCGGGGGAGGACGGGCCCTGGCTGGTGCTCCTTCCCGGCCGCGCGGACGCCGCGGCGGCGCCCGGCGACGACGGCGCGGCGCTGCAGGCCGCCCGGCTTGCGCGGGTGGTGAGCGCCGTCTCCACGCGCCTGGCGGGAAGCGAGCCCGTCGCCGTGATCGGCTACGGCGCCGCCGGGCACGCCGCGGCGGCCGTGGCGGGGGTGCCGGGGGTCACGCACCTGGTGACGGTGGGGACGCCGCACGGCGGGGTGGGGCTGGACGTGCTGGAGCAGCAGCCGGTCGCCGGCGCGCTGCGGCTGCTGGCCGGGCTGCTGCCCCCCGCCGGCCCCGACGACGCGCTGACGGAGGACGAGGCGCGGGGGCGAGGGCTGCTGGACGCGCTGGCCGGCCCGTACGAGGCCGCCACCAGCCCCCTGGCCGACCTGGCGCCCCCCTCCGCCGCGCCGGTGGTGCCGGCCGGGGTGGAGGCGCACTGCGTCCGCGGGCGCTGCGACGCCGCGTCGGTCTCCGCCGCCGTCGCGGCGCTGGGGGCGCGGGTGCTGGAAGATGCGGCCGTGGCGGCGGCGGGGGGCACGCCGGGGGAGGCGGAGGGCGCCGCGCCGCTGGGGGTGGGGCTGAACGTCGCCATCGATCCCCCCGCGTCCTCCGGAGAGCTGCACGTGACGGTGGAGCTGGCGCTGACGGCGCAGCTGCTCTCGGCGTCGGCGCGGCCGGCGGTGCGGGCGCGGGTGGGGATCGGGCGGGCGGGGGGATGGCTGGCGGGGGGGCCGGACCCGGCGCGGCCGGCCGGGGTCGCGCGCCACCCCTCGCTGCGGCGCGCCGAGGTGGAGGTGGAGCTGGGGGCGGACGGCGCGGCCTCCGCGCGGCTGATCTTCCACGAGGCCAGCGCTCTGGGCGTGTCGCGCACCCGCTGGGTGGTGGCGTACGGCGGCGGGGGCGATCCCCTGCTCCCGGAGGCCGCGGTGCTGGTGGGGCGGCTGGCCGCGGCGCTGGGCCCCCTCCCCGCCTCGGGGACGGTGCTGGAGCTGGCGCGGCTGCTGGACGCGCTGGGGCTGGTGGAGCCGGCGGGCGGCGCGGTGCCCGGCGCGCTCTTCGGCCTGTCCGTGGACGGGGTGCGGCGGCTGCTGGTGGACCCCGCGGGCCTCTTTGCCGACGCCGTGTCGCCCGCGGGCGCGCCGGCGGTGGCGGCGGCGCTGGCGGCGCTCCTGGGCGCACCTGCCCCCGCGGCGGCCGCCCCGGCGGTGGTGGTGGCGCAGCTGGACGGCGTCACCCTGCGCGCGGACCTGGCGGCCCGCACGCTCCGGGCGGAGGCGGCGGCGCTGGCGACGGACGCGGGCGCCACCGTGGCCGCGCTGGTGGAGCTGCGCGCGGACGGTACCCTGGCCGTGCAGGGGTCGGCGGCGTTCGGCGCCCCCGGTGGGCCCAACGGGCGGCCGGTGCTGGAGGTGAGCGGCCCGCCGCTGCAGGCGCGGGTGCGCTGGGAGGGCGCCGGGGGCGTGCTGGGGCAGCCCGTGCAGCTGGCGCCGGTGCCGGACGAGGCCGCGGTCGCCCGGCTGCTGGTGGCGGCGGTCCCCGCGTACGTCCTGTGGGCGGGGATCACCTTCGTGCGCACGCTGCAGCCGGGGGCGGTGGCGCTGATCGACCCCGTGCTGCGGGCGCTGGGCCTGCTGACCGGCACCGGCCCCGCCACGCGGGTGGTGATCCCCCTGGCGCTGCTGGACGACCCGGCGGGGTGGCTGGCGCACGCGCTGGCGCCGGGAGGCGGCGGCACGGATCTCCAGCGGCTGCGCGACGTGCTTGACGCGGTGGCGGTGCTGCTGGGCATCCCGCAGCCCGGGCCGGGCGCGTGGACGCTGCCGTACGGGCTGGAGCTCGCCGCCGACGTCCAGGCGGGGCGGGCGGCCCTGGGGCTCCGCCTGGACGAGCCGGTGGCGGGGACGGGGCTGCGCGTGGCCGGCCGGCTGGGCGTGGCCCTGGGCGGCCCGGGCGTGGCGGCCACCCCCACGGCGGAGCTCACCCTGGGCGTCCTGGATGCCCTGGCGCTGGCCGACTCCGGCCGCGTGACGCTCACCGTGGGCCCGGCGGGGGCGGAAGGGCGGCTGATCCTTCCCTCCAGCCTCGACCTGCGCCTCTTCCCCGACGGGCCGGGGCTGGCGGACGCGGGCGCCGCGGCGGCGGCGGCGGTCACCTACGCGCTGCCGCTGGTGCTGGACGCCGTGGCCGGGCTGACGCCCCCGCACCGCGCGGCCGGGGTGGGCGCGGCGCTGGCGGCGCTGGGGGACGCCCTGGCGCTGCGCAGCGGCGGGAACTTCGTCGCCGCCGAGCTCGCGGCGCTCGCGGCGAATCCGGGCGCCGAGCTGGCGACGCGCCTGCAGCAGGCGCTGCAGCCGGCTCTCACCGCCCTCGCCGCTCTCCTTCAACCCTCACTGCCGGCGGGTTACTCCCTCGCGGTCGTCGGAAGCGATCTGGTCTTCCAGCACACGGTGGGCGTCACCATCGAGCTGCACCTGACGGTGCCGACCGGTGGGAGCCAGGGGGTGAAGCTGACCGGAACCGTGGGCGGGATCCATCCGTTCACCGGCGCCACCATCGACGGCACGCTGAAGGTCGATCCGGGCGGGCTGGCGGAGGCGCGCGTCGCCTTCGCCGTGGACCCGGCGAACGGGATCGCCCTCGGCCCCGTCACCCTGGCGCCGCTGGCCATGGTCGTCATCGGGAACAACCCGGCGGGGGGCGCTCGGGTGGCGGTGGGGCTCGCCGACACCACCGGCAGCGTGAGTGGCGTGCTGCACCTGAACCCGCAGTCGTTCGGCCTGGAAGCCTCGGACGGTCCGTTGCCCGCAGCGCTCGCGCGTATCCTCCTTCCCCTGGTGATGGACCTGGTGCTGCAGATCCAGGAGGTCATCGCCCTGCTGAACGTCCACGTCTTCGACGGGGGCGGCGGCGCGGGGACGGGCCCCACGATCCGCGAGCTCCTGGACCGCGTCGCTTTCTCGAGCGACGGCCTGGGGGGCTTCACCTTCGACGCCGGCATCCTGGACACGGACCAGCTCCTGGATCGGCTGCTGCGGCTGGCCGCCAACGTGGCGGGCCAGGCGCCGGCGCTCTCCGTCCCGCCGCTGACGGTGGAGATCTCCCAGCGCCCCGACGGCACCGGCGGCGCCGATGTCGTCTACGGGGTCGCGCTCTCCCTCCGCCCCGGTGAGCGCCTCACGCTGGCGGACGGCAACGTGAGGCTGGACCTGGAGGTCGACGCCTCGTGGATCAGCGGCGCGCCCGCGGACGAGGGGATCGTGGTGGAGCTGCTGCGCGTCCCCGCGAACGGAGTGCCGACGCTCTCCTTCGCCCTCTCCGTCCGCGGGGTGGGCATCCGCCTGGGGAAGGCCGACGGGCCGTTGCTGGACAGCTTCGTGGACATCGACACGGTGGCGCTGCACGCGCTGGCCACGGTGACCCCCACCACCGGGGTGACGGCCGTGGGCGGCCAGCTGGAGCTGGGAAACCTGGCGATCCCGCTGGGCTCGTCGGGGGGGAGCAACCGGGTGGCCGCGGGAATCCTGCGTGACAGCGCCAGCGGCGGCCAGAAGCCGGAGCCCCGCTTCAGCCCCGCGCTGGCGGTGCAGAGCCATGGCGGGCGCGCCGCGGAGTTCGACCTGCGCGCCGGCCCGGGCGACGGGCCGTGGTGGATCAGCCTGCAGCGCGGGTTCGGGCCCGTCTACATCGAGCAGGTGGGGTTCGGCGTGACCCGCCAAAGCCAGACGGTGGTGGCGGCCCGCGTGGTGGTGGACGGCCGCGTCTCCTTCCTGGGGCTCACCATCGCGGTGGACGACCTGTCCGTCGGCGCGCGCTGGCCGCGGTCGCCGGGAGATCCGCCGCTCTACAAGCGCGACGCCTGGGAGGTGGGGCTGGCGGGGCTGGGCGTGTCGGCCGAGGTCAGCGGGGTGAGCATCTCCGGGGCGCTGCGCCGGTCGCCGGGCGAGCTCCCCGACTACCTGGGGATGATCAGCCTGCGCTTCAGCGTGTACGCCATCACCGCGTACGGCGGCTACGCGGTGGTGTCGGAAGGAGGCCAGGAGTACACCTCGCTCTTCATCTTCGGCGCGCTGAACGCGCCGCTGGGGGGGCCGCCGGCGTTCTTCGTCACGGGGATCGGGGCGGGCGTGGGGATCAACCGCCAGCTGCTGATCCCGCAGAACATGGCCGAGTTCCCCCAGTACCCGCTGCTCAAGGCGCTGGACCGCACCTCGCCCATGGCCGACCCCGGCACGGCGCTCGACATGCTGCGCAAATACTTTCCCTCGCGGCGGGGCGCCTTCTGGTTCGCGGCCGGGATCTCGTTCAACTCGTTCTCGCTGGTGGACGGCATCGCGGTGATCGCGGTGGCCATCGGCGACGGGCTGGACATCAGCCTGCTGGGGCTGGCCCGCGCGGCGCTCCCCAACGCCGCGGCGCCGCTGGTGCAGGTGGAGCTGGCGCTGGTGGCGCGCTTCTCCACCCGCGACCAGGTGCTGTGGATCCAGGCGCAGCTCACCGACAACTCGTTCCTCCTTACCCGCGACTGCCGGCTGACGGGCGGGTTCGCCTACGTGATGTGGTTCGGCGGCGAGCGCAAGGGCGAGTTCGTGCTCACGCTGGGCGGCTACCACCCCTCGTTCCGCCGCGAAGGATATCCGGTGGTCCCCAAGCTGGGCTTCGTGTGGGGGGTGAGCGACGCGCTGGTGATCAAGGGGGAGAGCTACTTCGCGCTCACCTCCGACGCGCTGATGGCGGGCACCCGCTTCGAGGCGTCGCTCTCCGCGGGCCCGCTGTGGGCGTACCTGCGGCTGGGGGCGGACGGCATCGTCTACTTCGACCCCTTCCGCTTCCAGGTGACGGCGTACGCCGAGCTGGGGGCGGGGATCACCATCGAAGTCGACCTGGGGTTCCTGGGCACCATCAGCAAGACCTTCTCGGTGCACCTGCACGCCGACGTGCTGCTGGAGGGCCCCGAGTTCCGCGGCCGCGCCACCATCGACCTGGACGTGGCCAGCGCCACCATCTCCTTCGGCGACTGGTCCGACCACTCCACCCCGGTGCTGGGGTGGCCCGCCTTCGAGGCCAAGTACGTGCGCCCGGGCGGCGCGGCGGTGCTCACGGCCGTCCCCGGGCGCGGCACCCTGCCGCCCAGCCCCGCCGGCAACCGCAAGGCGCCCACCGGCGGGCCCGCGGACCCGTTCCTGGTGCTCCCCGAGTTCGTGCTGACCCTCACCTCGACGGCGGCCAGCTCCCAGGTGAACGCGGGCGGCGTGCTCCCCCTCCCCGGCCTCGTGCTGCTTGCCATCGGGCCCATGCACCTGGGCGAGGTGACCTCCACCCTCAGGGTGTCGCTGCGCGCGCCGGACGGTACCGACCTGGTGGGGCGGCTGGCGCCCGCCGCCACGCTGGGGCGGTTCCCCCGCGGGGTGTGGGCCGCGCAGCCGCAGGGCGAGCCCCGCCCCGTGCCCACCGGCGAGACGGTGGAGGCGGTGAACGGCGTCACGCTGACGGCGGAAGCCAACGTGTCGGTGGGGACGGTGCCGGTGGACTACCACCGGGTGGAGGTGGGGAAGCGCCACCCGCTCCCCTTCCTGGCCGAGCGCGGCGTGCGCCACGAGCGCGCGGCGGACGTGAGCGCGGCGGCCCAGCTCGTGGCGCTGGCCCCCGCCGCGGCGGACGACGTGCTGCAGGCGGCGAACGCGTGGATGACGCGGGGAGCCAACGGCGCCGCGTTCTCCCCGCTGGCGGCCGCGGCCTGGCTGGGGGGCCGCGCCGCCCCGCCCCAGCTGGTGCCGCTCACCTTCCGCATGGCGGCCGACCCGCCGCCGCCGGTGGCGGTCCCCCCCGCCCCGCCCGCGCCCCCGCGCCCGCCGCTGGACACCCGCGCCCACCCGCCGCGCGTGCAGGCGCTGCTCACGCTGCAGGCCGCGCGGGGCGAGACGCCGCGCGCGCGCACCTCGGTGGGGCTGGCGGCGGGCGCCGTCCCCGGATCGGCGTCCGTTCCGGGACCGTCCGCCAGGCTCGCGGCGGCCGCCGGGCCCCCGCGCATCGCGCCGCCGCGGCTGGCGGAGGTGACGGCCCGGCTGGACCCGCGCCTTGCCGCGCGGCTGGTGATCGCCGCGCCGCCGGCGGCGCGCGCGGCCGAGACCGTGGTCGCGGCCGGCCGCGTGCCCGCCACGGCCCGGGCCGGGGGCGGGGGCGAGATGCGCCGCGGCCCCGGCCAGGCGCCCCGCCGCGCGGACCGCCTGGAGGCGCTGGGCAGGGCGCTGGCGGAGGGCGGGGCGGACCTGGCCGGCGGCGAGCTGGCCGTGCTCGCCGCCCCCAACGGCGAGCGCGACGTCCGGACCGAACGCCCGTCGCTGGCGATCGAGGGCGACCTCCCCGTGCGTGTGGTGGCGATGGACACCGCGGGCGCGGTGACGCTGGACGCGACGCTGACGCGCGGGACCGTGGAGCTCCCCCCGCGCACGGACCGGGTGGCGCTGGTGGGCGGCGCGGCCGGGGGCGGGGCCCCCGGCTGGCACTCCGGCGCCCGGCTGGCCCAGGTGGGCGCGGGGACGGCGCTCGGCGCCGGCTGCACCGTGCGCACCGGGGGGATCTCCACCCTGCGTGGCGGCGTCCCCGTCTCCGCGGGGCTGGTGGTGGCCGCGGACGCCGTCCTCGGCTACGCGGTGGTGACCACGCGCCTCCCCGCGGGAGTGAACTCCGTCGCCGTCGTCCTCGAGGGCGGCGGCGGCGCCGAAGGCGCGCGGGGCGACGCGCTCGACCTGGGGCTGGAGGGCGCCCGGACGGCCGTGGACGCGGCCGGCGCGCCGCTGCCGCCCACGACCATCGTGGCCGGCGGCCGGGCCATCAGCGTCTACGCCATCGTCCCCGACGGCCCGGGGGTGCCCGTGGAGGTGACGGTGGCGGCGGGCGAGCACCTGCACCTGGGCGGCGTGGTCGGCGGGCGCGCCGGCGCCGCGGCGCTGGCCGACGCCCTGGCCCGCCGCGACGCGGCCGCCGTGCTCGGCACGCTGGTGGACGTTCCCGCCGGGCGGGCCTGGGTGCGCTGGGTCCCGCAGCGAACGCCGGACGTCCCGCAGTCCGATCGTCCTTCTCCTCCCAACCGGTGACCCCGGCCATGCCCACGCCCGGAACCTTCACCCTGCACAGCCGCGCCCTCCCCGACCTCCCGGCGGGGCCGTACACGCTGCACGCCGAGCAGGACGTAGCCGCCCCCGGCGCCGCCCCGCACACGCTGGACGTGCACCTGGAGGTCACCGCGCCCCGCTTCGCGCTTCCGCGGGACCAGGTGCTGTCGACCTTTCCCCCCAACCAGGCGCAGGGGGCGTTCAGCTCGATCCTCCCGCAGATCGTCATCAGGGACCGCACCGGTCCCTGGCAGCGCGAGCTGGACGGCCGCCTGGCACCCGGCACCCTGCCGCGCGAGCTCCCCTGGCTGGCGCTGGTGGTGCTGGCGGACGGCGAGTGCGAGTTCCGCGCGTCGCGCCCCGTGGCCGAGTGCGTCACGCCGGGAGTGGTGCTGGAGGGACGCAACGACGTGATGGTGGGCGACGCCATCGTGGTCACGCGGCGCGTGGTGGACCAGGTGTTCCCCACCCGCGAGGAGCTGCCCCTGCTGGCGCACGTGCGCAACGTGGACCTGGCCGATACGGAGCTTGCCCTGGGCGACGACGATGGGTGGCTGGCGGTGGTCCTGGCCAACCGGCTTCCTCAGCCGGACGCGCGCTACGGTGCCTATCTGATCTCGCTGGAAGGGCAGTACGAGGTGCTGCTGGAGCGCGCGGAGACGGAGCCGGTGCCGGCGCGCGCCTTCGCCACCGCCTTCGTATACGCCGACGCTCCGCGCCTCGCCGACACCTTCTCCTACCAGGCCGCCTCCTTCGTCGACGGCTCCGCCGCGGCGGTCGTCGCGCCGCCGCCGCCGGGCGCCCCGCCCGCGTCGGAGAGCGCCGGGCCGGCGGCGGGCCGGCCGTCGTTCCGCGCCTCGGGCGCGCACACGGCGGCGGACGCCTGGTCGGGCGCGGCGTCGCACCGGCTGGGCGCGGGCCCCCGCGGGGCGGAGCGGTTCGCCCCCCCGCGGAGCACGGCGCACCTGGTGGGCGCGCTGCACGCGGTGGACCTGGAGCTCTTCGACCCCGGCGCCCGCCAGTACACCTTTCCCGTGCTGGCCCACTGGCAGTTCACCTGCGCCGGCGAGGGCGACTTCCAGTCGCTCATGCAGGGGCTGGACGTGGGGATGCTGGGCACCCTGCCCAAGCCGCCCGACCCCCCGCAGCCGGGGGAGAAGCCGCCGCCTCCTCCCTCCCGCCCGCCGCCGGTGGTGCTGGACACGGGGCACGTGGCGCTGGAGCACGTGAGCCGGCTGGGCGAGCCGGGGACCGTCTGGTACCGCGGCCCGCTGGTCCCCCGGCCGGTGGACCGCGAGATGCCCGCCGGGGGGGTGCTGCCCCTGCTGCACGCCAGCGACCAGGCCCGCCGGGTGGGGCCCGACGGGCGCGAGAACCTGTCGCTGGCCACGGCCTTCGAGATCGGCCGCCTGCTGGCGCTGGCGGAGCCCGGCGTGGTGGCGGCGCTCCTGAACTGGCGCAAGGAGGGGTTCGAGCGGGCGCGCCGCACCGCCCTGCTGGAGGCGGAGCCGGAGCTGCTCCTGGCCGGCGTGCACGGCCTGGCCGCGGGGCTCGCCTCGCGCGCGGGGCACGCGCTCATCGCCGGGCTGGGCGCGGGCGGCGCGGCCCGCATGGGCGCCGTGCGCCCGCCGGTGGACCCCGGCCGCCCCGTGCCGGGGGTGGACGATGCCGACCTGGCGCAGCTGCTGGCGACGGGGCTGGGCGTCCCCCTGGCGACGGTCCGCGAGGCCATCGACCCCGGCGCCGTGCGGGCGGCCGCCCCCCTCGCCGTACCGCTGGTCCAGCAGCCGACGGGGCTGGAGGCGCTGGCCGGCCGCGCCGCCACCTCGTTCGCGCACCTGCGCCGCGCCGCCACCGGCGCCGTGGCCGCCGTCGCCCTGGACGCGCAGGCGGCCGGGGCCGTCCTCCCCGGCCCCGCCGCCGCGCAGGACGCTGTCCCCGACCTCGACCCAGGAGCCCCCCGATGAGCCCGGTGCGCGCCGCCCTCCTCGACAACCCGCTGGTGCTCTCGGCCACCGTCCGGGCCGTGTCGCTGCAGCGGGCGGAAGCCGAGGCGGCCCCCGCGGGCGGCCTTCTCCCGGACTCGGTGCGCCACTGGCTCGCGCGCCTCCGGCTGCTGGAGGGCGTCCCGTTCGCCCATCTGGTCCCCGACGCCGAGCTCCTTCCCCTGGAGTCCATCCGCTTCTTCTACCTGGACCGGGAGTGGGCGGACGCGCTGGTGCAGGGCGCGCTCTCCGTGGGCACCGTCACCACCCTGGACCGGGAGCAGATGCAGGCGATGCACGCCGAGATCCGCGCGGAGGTGGACGCGGAGGAGCGGCGGGTGCGCGTGGTGGGGGGCGATTCGCCCGGCCTCGCCCGCGCCGAGGCGGTCACCGGCTTCCTCCTCCGCTCGCGCGCGGTCTCGGGATGGCCCGCGCTGCACGTGCGCGCCTACCGCGACGAGGTCGGGCCCGACGACGCGAAGGTACCGGAGAACGGCCTCCGCCTGCTGAGCCTAAAGCGGCTGGCGCCCGCCGTCCTCTTCTGCCTCTTCGACGGGATCCCCGCGGTGGTGCACGTAGAGGAGCCGCGGCAGGGGATCCAGTTCGGCGTGGACCTGACCGTGGGGGCCACGGGGACGTCGGGGGCCACGGTGCCGCTGCGCGACGTGACCACCGCCACCCGCCTGGACGCCATGCAGCCGCCCCCCGCGGGGCCGAAGGCGGTGGAGGTCCCCTTCCGCCGCGGCGCGCCGGGGGTGATCGACGTCAAGACGCTCACGGCGCGCATCGCCGCCCAGCCGGCCACGAAGGTCAACGCCTTCGAGGCGGCGGGGGTGCAGAGCGCCGAGCTGGCCATGCAGATGCTGCAGTTCCCCTTCCGGCAGGTGTTCGGCGACACCCGCCCCGGCGCCGGCGGCCCCGCGCCGGTGTTCGGCGACCTTTTCCGGCCCAGCGTGCGCATCGAGGCGGTGCGCGCGTGGCACCTGGGAGACGGCGAATGAGCGACGCATTCCCTGGACGGCTCGCGGAGGCGGTCTTCTCGCCCGGCTACGCCACCCTGGTACGCGCCGGGGTGGACCGGGCCGCGTTCGACAGCTGGGACGCGCGCCTGGCCCGCGACCCCCGGCTGCTGGTGCCCATCGACGTGCAGGCGCTGGTGGTGCCCCGGGGGTCGGTGGGCCAGGCGGTGCCCACCGCCACCTTCGTCCCCGTGGCGGATCCGGACGACGGGCTCGCGGCCGCGCTCCCGGTGGCGCCGGAGCCCTTCGGCGACCCGGAAGCGCGCCCCGAAGGCGTGTACCTGCACTGGGCCGGTCCCGACGGCCTGACGCGCGGCGACGCCGGCAACGCCCGCGGGGGGACGGCGCCCGCGGGGAACGCCCTGTCGCCCCTGCCCCTTCCCGACCGCTGGGTGGTCGTGCGGATGGTGCACGGCCAGCCCTCCGTGCGCGCCTGGGTGGTGCTGGCGGACCGCGGCGAGCGCCACCCCCTGGCGGGATGGACGGAGCCCGGCCCCCTCCCCGCGGGGACGCTGCGGGGCGCCTCGGGCCGACGGGTGATCCCCCGGGAGCGGCTGACGGCGGTGGCGGGGGGCGATCCGGCCTGGGCGGCCACCTACGACGCGGTGGTGGACCGCTTCGCCTTTCACGACGACCTGGCGGACCTGGCCGGGGCCCGGGCGATCCCCGACCTGTCGTACCTGGTGGCCGGGTGGTGGTCGGACCCCGCGCTGGACCCGCTGCGCGACTGCGTCTCGGTAGGCGCCTACCAGGCGCGCGCGCGCTGGCTGGGGTGGCTGGCGCCGGAGCCCGAGGGGCTGGCGGAGGGCGCGCAGGCGGGGGCGGCGCAGCAGGTGAAGCGGCAGTCGGTGGGGCTGGCCTCGCCCCCGCCGTCGTACACCGGCCGCACCGCCTTCTCGCCCGCGCACGCGGGGGCCGCGGCGGAGGTCACCTTCGCGCGCGCGGAGCTGCTGGACGACCACGCCGCGTTGCGCCTGGCGGAGGGCCCCGCGATGCCGCGGCTGACGCTGCTGCACGGCTCGGTGGTGGGGGTGGCCCCGGGGGGCGGGCCGGACCTGGCCCCGGACGCGGCGCGGATCGAGGTGGCCGTGGGGCCCACGGGCTTCGCCGCGCTCAGCGCCCTGCTGGCCGAAGGCCCCGCCGCGCGGTGGGTGTCGTCGGAGCGGGTGCTGGCCGCCTTCGCCTCGGGGCTGCTGAGCGGCATCGACGGCCCGGGAGGGCAGGCCGCTGTGGACGAGGACCGCCACGCGGGGGGCTTCGTGGGCTTCGGCGCCGGCGCGCGCGCGCGGCCGGACCGGGTGGCGGAGGGCGACGTGATGGCGGGCGACCGCCCCCCTCCGCCCCCCGCGGCCCCGCCGCCCCCGCCGGCGGCGGGGGGGCCGGCCGAGCGCGCGGGGGCGCCCCGGGCGCGGCTGGTGCGCCGGGAGGCGTACCGGGTGCGCGAGCTGTCGCAGGCCCGGCGGCTGGACGGCGCGCCGATCGGCGCCGCCGCCGCGCCGCGCTCGTTCCGCGACGTGGCCGTCCCCGCGCCCCGCGTCTTCGTCCCGGCGGACCTGGCCGTGGTGCTGCGCGGGGCCGCCCGCTCGTTCCGCCACGGCGGGGACGGGCGCTTCACCCCCGACGGGCGGCTGGCCTGCCGGCTCCCCGCCCAGGTGGTGCGCGGCTACCCGGGGCTGCTGGACGGCCGGGAGCTCCCCGCCGGGCTGCGGACGGTGGGCTCCGGCGCCGTCCCGGAAGAGGTGGACCTGCTCCTGCGCGAGACGGCCCTCACCGACCCCTACCGCTGGGGCGAGGTGGCGGCGTGGGGGAGCACCGCCACCGGCCTTCCGCGGGAGGCGGTGTCGGCCCGGATGCGCGCGGAGACCGCCCTGCGCGTGGCGGCGCCCCGCTCGCGCGGGCTGCGCGCGGAGCTGGACGGCGAAGCGGGCGACGTCATCCGCCGTGCCTCGCTGGCGGAAGGGCACGAGGTGTCGCCGGTGGGCGTCACCCGCTGGGCGCAGCCGTGGATCCCCCTCTGGTGCGACTGGGAGCTGGAGCTGCGGGTGGACGACGCCCTGGGCCGGTGGACGCTGGGGCCGGTGGACCTGGAGCCCCGGGGCGGGGACGGCCCCGACGCCGCCGCCACCCGCGTGGTGCGGGGCCGCTCGCCCCTGGCCGGCGCCGCGGCGCGGGCGCTGGCGGGGCAGATCCGGCGCTGGCTGGCCGACGAGGACGCCCGCGACCAGGCGGGGCAGGGCCAGGTCTCCGACCGCCGCGAGGCGGAGCTGGCCGAGGCCGCCGCCGCGGCCGAGGGGCTGGACGTGCTCTCCGCCACCCTGGGCGGCGTCCGCGAGACGCTCCTGGGGCTGGACCCCGACGAGGCGTCGCAGCGCTCCATCCACCCCGACGGCACCCCACGGGGCGGCCCGCTGGCCCGCGGGCTCCCGCTGCTGCTGGCCGGCGGCGGCGCGGCGCTCACCCGCCTGCGGGTGGTGGACGCCTTCGGCCGGTGGCGCGACATCCCGCCGCAGCGGCTGGCCGCCGCCGAGGTGGCGACGGCGATCGCGCACCCGGCGGGGGCGCCCCGGATCACCCTCCCTCCCCGGCTGCAGCGCCCCGCCCGCCTGGCCTTCCGCTTCGTGGACCCCCGCACCCCCGACGGCGACCCCGCCGTGGAGGCGCGGGTGGACCAGCAGCACCCCGACCAGGCGGTGAGCCCCGTGGCCGGGTGGCTCCTTCCCGACCACGTGGACGAAGCGCTGGAGTTCTTCGACGCCGCCGGCGCCCCGCTGGGGCAGCTGATGCACGACGAGCTCACCGGCGCCGTGGTGTGGGAGGGCGCGCCGGGGCGCCCGGGCCCCGTGGGCGGCCCCCCCGACCCCGGCAGCGATCCCGGCGCCCGGCACCTGGCCCGGCTCGCCGCCGCCACCGTGGCCGCAGACGCCGCCGCCCGCAACGGCCCGGCCGGCCCGCCGGCCGAGAGCGCCCTCGCCGCGCTGCTTCGGGCGATCGACACCACCCTGTGGACGGTGGACCCCCTGGGATCCGTGGGCACCGGCGCCGTGGCCGGGCTGGTGGGGCGGCCGATCGCCGTGGTGCCGGCGACGCTGCGGCTGGAGGTGCAGGACGACCTCGACCTGCTGACGTTCGCCGACGCGGACGCGCGCGCCGCCCGCGCCCGGGCGTACGCGGAGCTGGCGTCGCGGGCCATCGCCGTGCGCCTGGGCGAGCTCACCCGCGCCGACGACGGGCTGCTGGCATACGTGGTGGACGACGACTACGCCCGCCTCTGCCCCGTCGCGCCGGACGTGCGCAGCCAGGCACGGACCGGGGGCAGGCAGCAGGGGCAGCTGGGCCCGTTCGGCCCCGGCTCCGCCGCCGCGCCCGGGGTGACCCCCATCGTCCATCCCTACCTCTCCGGCCCCACGGAGGTCACGGCGCGCCCCGGCCAGCTCGTGCGCCTGACCCTGCTGATGAGCCCCGGGGGAAAGGTGCACGCCACCTGCGGCGTCCTTCCCCGCAAGGCGCTGGCGCTGGCCCGCGACTGGTTCCACGACGCGCTGGTGCGCCTGTCGCCCTCGTTCCGGGTGGGGCCCGTGCTGGTGGACCCCACCGCCGTGAGGCTGCCGATGGTCACCGGGCTGGGCGAGCGGCAGGCCTTCACCCGCCGCGACACGCCGCTCACCTGGCGCGACGACCCGATCTCCGCCGCCACCCAGACGGCGTACCTCCCGGAGCAGCCCTCCACCCTGCAGGAGGGGTGGATCCGGGTGGAGCCGCGCGCGGCGGAGGGCGCGCCGTGACGGCCCCGGTCCGGGTGCCCACGGGCACGCCGGTGCGCGCCCCCGCGCCGCACCCGGCGAACCCGGCCGCCGGCCAGTGGACGGCCGTGGGCCCGGCGGCGGTGGTGCGGGGGGCGGCGGCGGGGCGGCCGCGGGTGGCCGGCCGCGTCCGCGCGCTGGCGGTGAGCCCCGACGGGCAGCGGGCGTACGCCGGGGCGGCCGGGGGCGGCGTGTGGTACAGCGGCGACGGCGGCGCGCACTGGACGGCGCTGGACTTCTACGCCTCCACCCTGGACGGGGCTGGCGCGCTGCACCCCGCCGACGCGCTGACGGTGGGCGCCCTGGCGGTGCGCTGGGGCGCCACGGCGGCGGCCGACGTGGTGTACGTGGGCCCCGGCGAGCGCCCCCCGCGGGCGGGGGCGCCCGCCGGCACCGTGCAGGGGGTGGGGATCCGGGTGGCCACGGGCCCCGCCGCGGCCGCCGCCGCCACCGGGGCCGCCGCCGCCGATCCCTGGCGGCTGGAGGCCACGGACCTGCGCGGGGTGGCCGTCCACGCCCTGGCGCCGGACCGGGTGGCCGCCGGGGTGGCGTGGGCCGCCACCAGCCGCGGCCTCTACCGCCGCCCCGCGGCGGGTGCGGGGCCGTGGACGAAGGTCGATCCCGGCCTGGGCAAAGGGGAGATCGCCGACGTGGTGGTGGTGCCGGGACTGGGCACCGAGCCGGAGCGGGTGTACGCCGCCTCCGCCACCGGCGCGCTGGCCCGCAGCGCGGACGGGGGGGCGCACTGGGTGGCGGTTCCCCTCCCCGCCTTTCCCGCGGCGGAGGTGGCGGCCGGGATCCCTGTCACGCGGATGCGGCTGGCCGCGGGAAACGTCCCCGGCCACGCGGTGGTCTGGGTGCTGGCGGACGGGCCGCGGCTCTGGCGAGTGGACGGCGACGCCGCGGAGCGGGTCTCGGGGCTGCCGCGCACCCTCTTCGACACCCCCGCGGGGGAGAGCCCGTCCGGGATGGCGCTGGCGGTGCACCCCACCACCGATCCCGCCCACCAGGACGTGGTGGCGGTGGGCGGCCACGCCTTCGCCTTTCCCGCCGGGCGGCCCCAGGCGGCGCTGTTCACCGGCAAGGTGGCGGGCGCCCCGGGGGCGCTGGCCTTTCCGCGCGCCGCCGTGGCCTACGGGCTCCCGCCCGCGGAGTGGGTCGGCGCCGGGGTGCCGGCCGGCGTGCAGGAGCTGGCGTGGGCGCCCGCCGGCGGTACCGCGCACCTGTGGGCCGCCGGGAGCGGCGGGGTCTTCCGCTCCCCGGCGGACGGGGCGCGGGGAAGCTTCCGCGAGCGGAACACGGGGCTGGCCGCCGCCGACGCCGTCGCGCTGGCGCAGGCGGCCGGCTCCGACGCGCTCCTCCTCCTCTCCACCCGGGACGGGGGCGTGCTGCGGCAGCGCGCGGAGGAGACGTGGGAGGCGGTGGAGGCAGGGGCCGCCGGCGGAGTGGCCGTGGACCCCGCCGACCCCCGCCGCGTCTACGCGCAGGCCGGCGCGGGCCGCTGGCTGCAGTCGGGGGACGGCGGGCGCACCTTCGCCGGGCTGGGTTTCCAGTCCGGCGCCCCGGCGGGGCTCCCGGCCGCGGACGCCGCGCGCTGGGCGGAGGCCCTCCGCGACGAGCGTGATCGCTCCGCCGCCGTGGGGAACATGGCGCTGCTGGCCGTCCCCGGCGCGCGGGGAACGCAGCGCGCGCTGGGAACGGACCGGGTGTGGTACGCGGACGACGCGCTGCTCCGCGCGGCCGCCGCCTCGCCCCGCTCCGGGTGGATCACCCTCCCCGCCGCCACGGATCCGTTCGACCCCGCCCGACCGGACGTGCCCGCCCACGCGCAGGACAGGCTGGACTCCGCCGTCCTGGCCACCTGCTGGGGGAGCGCGGACCGCCTGTACGTCCTGACGCGCGGCTGCGTCTACCTCTTCGAGCGCACCTCTGCCGGGGCGTGGCTCCCGCCGCAGAAGCTCTACGACCAGGCGGCGGTGCGCCGCAGCCGCAAGAGCAAGCTGCTCCCGGGGCAGATCCCGGACGACCTGCCGCTGACCGCACTGGCGGTGCACCGGGCCTCCAGCGGGACGGGGACCCTGTACGCCGGCACGGCGGGCCCCGACAGCGCGCAGCACCTGTGGTGGTTCGACGGCGCCGGCGCCTGGCTCCCCGCGGGGCTCACGGCCGACACGCCGGTCCACGCGATCCTGGCGGACCCCGCGAGTCCCGACACCGTGTACGTGGGGACGGATGCCGGGGTGTGGCGCGGCACCGGCACCTTTCCCGCCGGCGGCGCGCCATCGTGGACGTGGGTGCACGATTCGGCCAGCCTTCCCGAGGCCCCCTGCGTGGACCTGGCGATGTACGCGCCGGGGGGCGGCGCGCAGCGGCGGCTGCGCGCGGCGCTCGCCGGCCGCGGGGTGTGGGAGATGGCCCCCGGGGCGCCCGCGCAGGGCCCGCGGGTCTACCTGCGCTCGCACCCGTACGACACGCGGTGGACAACCGTGCCGGAGGGCGGCGCGCGGGACCCGCTCTCCCCCACAGGCGCGCAGTTCCCCCTGGACGCCTCGCCGGACCTGCGCGTCCGCCGCGCGCCCGCCGCGCCCCCGCCGCGCCCGGTGGCGCTCCCGCTGACCGCCGCGAGCGACCCGTACGACCTGTGGCTGATGCAGTCCGCCCTCCGCGCGGCGGGCGAGGAGCTGGACCCGGAGGCGCCGTGGTCCCCCGCGGCCGCCGCCGCGCGCGACCGCCGCCGCGACGCCCTCCTCACCCCCGCCGCCACCCCCCTGCAGGCGTGGAACGCTATCCTCGCCGGGCATCCCCTCCCCTTCGACCGCACCCCGCCGGACTTCGCCGACCTGGCGGCGCACCTGCGCGACGAGCCGGACCGCTGGCCCAAGGGGTCGCACACCTCGTCGGTGGCGGACACGGCGGCGCGGGTGCACGTGACGGTGCACAGCCGGCACTGGCATCCGGTGGACTTCGGCCGGACCTCCGTCGCCCTGCTGCGCACCCCCTGGTCGCGCCGCCACAGCCTGGCGGGGACGGCGCCGCTCCCCGCCGGCTGGGCCGCGGCGCTCCTGGCGGACCGCACGGCGCCCGCCGCGTCGCGCGGGGCGTGGCTGGCGGGCTCGGCGTGGGCGTACGCGGACCCGGCCGCCCCCTTCCGCCCGGTGGACGAGCCGTTCGATCCCCACAACCCGCAGGTGGTGGAGTTCGACGTGTCGCTGGCCGGCGCTTCGTGGGAGAAGCCGGGGTGGCTCCTGCTGGCGGTGGTCCTGGCGGACGACGACCCGCTGACGGCGACGGAGACGGACGTGGCGCGGCTGGTGCGCACCGACTACCGCGTGGCCGCCCGCTCCGTGCGCCGCGCCCTGGTGCTGGCGGAGCCGATGACGCTCTACGCCGGGATGGATACGTCCCAATACCCGGGCCAGGCTGTGATGGACAATGCCTGGCGTGCTTCGAACCTCCTGTGGACGGGATTGTACTTAGATTCACCCGCGCCCGTCCCCGGGGAGGCCGCGACCACCAGGCCGCGAAACGGCCACAACCGGTTGGGCGGCATTGGAACTCACCCGCTCGGGGGCTGGATGACAGCCTGGCCCGAGATCCATTCTTCCTGGGGCATTCTGCCTATCTATTGGGGCCAGCAGGATCCCGCGAACCCCAACGACGGTCCTGTGGACGTACGGCTTTTCGTCGCCGAAGGTAACGCTGTGGACGCTGCGGCCAAGGCCACCACAGCCGGCATTCCTGCGGGCGCGGTCCTCTATGTCGATTGGGAGGTGGGAGGCAACCCGAGTGTCCAAGGACTTGCGTACTGTGACCAGCTCTTTCACCTAATCGCCGAGCGAGGGTACAGGCCCGGTGTCTATTGCCATCCTCCGTCCTCGCTCCAGTTCCGGCAGAACTGTCCGGGGTTGTTCGTGTGGAATGTGAACATCAACCCCTCCAATGAGGCTCGGATCCGGATCTCGGGCGGCCAACTCCTGGTGCGCACACCGGCAATGGACGCGCGAGGAGAACGGTCCACCGACCGCGATGCGCTCGCACGGCAATGGTCCGACACCACCCCGCCGCCTGCAGGCAATCCGGTCCCCGGCTTTCCGGGGATCGACTGTAACGTCGCCGTCGTCGCCGACCCCGCCTTTCCCGAGCGGCGTTGCCAGCCCGCGCGCATCCACGGGGGCCGGGTCGCCGCAGTGCCGGCGGCGGCTGGGGCGTGCGCCATCTACGCCGTGCGCCGGGGGCTCCCCCTCCGCGTGACGTGGGCGCCGGGCGCCGCGGCGCGCGACGCCGACCCGGTCCCGGCCGGCACCCCCTACGCGTGGAACCCGTTCTCCACCCTCGCCGCGCTCGGCGTCCCGGGGCCGACGGCCGCGCCCGATCCCACCCACTTCCTGCTGGCCCTCGCCTTTGCGGAGGCGGAGGGCGAGGACGCCTGGCGGCTGCAGGCGCTGCGGCTCCCCCCGGGCGGTGCGTGGGCGCACCAGACCGTCCCGGGCGCCGGCTTCGCCATCGATCCACTCCCCGGCGTGGCGGCAGTCACCCGCGGGGACGAGTCGGTCGACACGTTCGTGGTGGACGACGACGCGGGGCGGCTCGCCGTGGCGCGCTGGGACCCGCAGGCGCGCGACTGGTCTCCGCTTACGGACATCGCCGGCGCGGACGTGCGCAGGTCCAACCGGCACGCCGCCGTCAGCCGCGCCGCCGGTATCGCCGACGTCTTCTGGGTCGGTGCCGACGGCCTCGTCCGCGCCGCGTCCTCCGCGGCAGGCGCCCCCGGCACGTGGAGCGCGCCCGTGCAGGTCGGCGCGCCGGCGGTCCGGGTGCACCCGTTCGCCAACCTGGCCGCCGTCAGCCGTGACGCGGACCGCGTGGACGTGCTCTTCGTCGGCAGGCAGGACGGGACCACGGAGTGGCGCCTGCACGACGTCTTCTGGACGAACCCCGGCGGCTGGGGTGCGCCGCCCCACGCGCAGGTGGCCGGCGGCGCGACGGTGGACCTGGAGCCGCTGGCGGGGATCGCGGCGTGCAACCGCGATGCGGACCACGTGGACGCGTTCGTCGTCGGGGAGAACGGGGCGCTGTTCACCACCGCGCTCACCCGTGCGACCGGCGCGTGGTCGGCGCTGCGCCAGATCGGGGGGGCGCCGGCGTCGCGGCTGGCGTCGGTGGACGCGGCGTGCCACCACGGCCCTAACGACGTACAGGTGGTCGTCACCGGCCGGGACGGCAACGTGTACGCCACGCGGTGGAACGCCGGCACCGCCGACTACGGCCCCCTCGAGCGCGTAGGACCGCTGGATCTCTGAAGCTCCTGACGCTTCGAACTGTGCCTCAAGACATCGCGGACGGCCAGGTCCCACTGCGATGTTTCGGCTCGCAAGCACTCGCCACCGGCGCCGCGACCTCCTCCCGCACTCGCGCATCACCTCTCCCGACCTCGGCTCGCTCTGGACTCGGCGAAACTCGCGCGCCGCGCGCAGCCGGTTGCTGACGACAAGGGAAGACGCGAGGAGGAACGGCTGTCCGCAGTCCCTGGCGCGAGGAATCTCCTCACGCGTACATCGATTGGGCTTGAACAGCGTGTCACCGTTGGCCGCCCGGAACTCCGGGTCGATGAGGTAGTTGATCTTGTCCACGAGCAGCGGCGCGCTCCCCTTCACGAAGAGCACCTGCTTGGAGGGCGGCAACCGCAGCACCTCGTCGGCCACTAGGAGACGCCTTCCCTTCTCGGAGACCGATTCGCCATAGTTGGTCGAGTGCCCGCTGCTCTTCCCGTAGCTGCGTCCCTTGCCGAAAGACCAACTTTGGTGAAGAGCGCGGTCTCGCCCGTCATTCTCGATAGCAGGTCGGCGGTGGTCCAGTCGTTCGTGCCGAAGCACTGCTTGACGTCGCGGTTGGCGAAGATGGTCTCCCAGCCTCCAGCCGGCCTCCCCACTTCGCCCAGGCACGCGCGTCGCTGTAGGTGTGCCCGTCCTTCCAGTATAGCCTCACCTGCGGCTCCTGTGCGCCGACCGCCGCCGGCGCCTGCCCTCCCGCCCTCTTATTGGCTACCCGTGACATCTTCTGATTCCCCGGCGAGGCAGGTACAGGTCCGCGGCTCCTCATTTGAGGGTACCGCGCACCCCGGGGGAGCGTTCTGCGTTTTGCGATTGGAGTCTTGTTACTGGCTCCAGACCTGAGCTAAAAACGAAAACCCGCAGGCGGCGTAAGGTACCGTCCTACGGGCATTTAGCTCAGTGTCGCAAACGAAAGCTCGAACCCTCGACCTCCAGATTAGGAGGCAGTCGCTCTATCCACCTGAGCTACGGGGGCGAGTAAACCCGTCAGAGTGGAAACGGTGCTCGCTGGGAGACTCCGTGCCGGTGTTCGAGGCACAGCCAGGTGGGTCATCCGCCGCCGCCGATCGGCGGCGAGAAGCGCGAGGACCTCGAGGAGGATCCGGCCGCCCCCGCGTGGATACGCCTGCTGCTGCTCGGCAACTCCACCGCCCATGGGAGCGGCTGCCTGGAGCACACCCTGAAGCCGATACGACGTGAGGGCCGGATCGGGGGAGAGCGATCAGGGCGCGCGACTCCCCTCTCATACCACCTTCCGAACCGACTGTGCATTCCCATGCCACACGAGGTCATCTGAGGGAGCGTCCGCGTGGAATTCGCCCCCGCCAAGGGTTGGACGCGACGAAGGATCTACTCCGCGCGTCTGGTGCAGTGCGCAGAAGCGGCCTCGCTCCGGGGGGAGTAGATCCTTCGGTCGCCGCCAGGCATCGTTGCCGAGGCAGGTTCGGTGCAGCGGCTCCCTGAATAGAAACTACCTGGCTCGTGCGCTGTGACGGGCTTCGGTGCTCGCCGCGGGTAGCCCCCCTCCCCGGCCCTCCCCCCGCTGGGGTGGGAGGGAGAACTACAACCCCGTTTCATCCTCCCGGGGTCGCGCGTAGCGCGGTGGAAGACTCAGGATGACATCTCGTTTGCATCATCGATGTCACCCTCCTTCAGGAATGACGTCTCGTTTGCATGATCGATTGTAGAACCTGGCATCACGCTCCGCCAAGCGGAGGCGGCCGAGTGCTCGCCGTGTCTTACCCTACCATGGGCGCGTCCTGCTCCACCCCCGCGGGCCGGGGCGGCGCGGCAGCCTGGTCCCGGTAATCGGAATACTCCGACACCACGCGAGCGGGCACCGGCGACGTCCACGGCCGGTACTTCATCGCGCCCGCCGTGTTGAACAGCACCACCTGGTCCCGGGGGCCGATCCAGGCGGTTTCCGCGAGACGCCGCAGCGCCGCCAGCGTGGCCGCACCCTCCGGCGACGACGAGATCCCGAGCGAGCCGAAGCTCGCCTGCGCCGATGCGATCTCTTCGCGGGTCACGGCCAGCGCCGTCCCGTTGCTGTCTCGCACGATCCCGGCGACCAGCGCGCCGTCCGGGGGGCTGGGCACCCGGAGCCCGGTGGGCGCCGTCCGGACCGGCCCGCCGCCCGCGCCGCCCTCGTCGTCGCCGCGGATCGCCGACACCAGCGGCGCGCAGCCCTCCTCCTGCACGCACACGAACCGGGGCACGTCTCCGCTGACCCACCCCAGCGCCTTCATCTCCCGGAACGCCTTCCACATCCCGATGATCCCCGACCCGCCGCCGGTGGGGTAGACGATCACGTCGGGGAGCCTCCACCCGAGCTGCTCGGCCAACTCCAGCCCCATCGTCTTCTTCCCCTCCACCCGCCCCGGCTCGCGCAGCGTGCCGACGTTGAACCACCCCTGCTCGTCCCGTCCCTCATCGATCAACCTCCCGGCGTCCTGGATCAGCCCGCGGATCAGGCAGACCTCGGCCCCGTAGCCCCGGCACTCGTCCACGATCAGCCCGGGCGTGTCTTCCGGGAGGAACACGTGGGCCGAGATCCCCGCGCGCGCCGCGTAGGCCGCGAGCGCGCTCCCCGCGTTGCCGTTGGAGCCGATCGCGGCCTTGCCCACGCCGTGCTCCACGAGCAGCGACACCGCCACGGAAAACCCCCGCGCCTTGAAGGTGCCGGTGGGGTTCTGCTCCTCGCGCTTCACGTACACCGCGCCCACCCCCAGCGCCCCCCGCAGCGCCGGCAGGGGCACCAGCGGCGTGCACCCTTCGCCCAGCGAGACGATCGACTCGTCGCGCTGCACGGGAAGAAGCTCCCGGAAGCGCCAGAGCGAGCCGGGGCGCGAGGGGAGGACGTCCGGCCTGAGCGTGCGCGCCACGCGGTCCAGGTCGTACTCCACCAGGAGCGACCCGCCGCACGGGCAGCGCCCCGCGTGGCGGAACTCCGCCTCCCCGCCGCAGCGGCTGCACCTGAGCCAGAACCGCGCCGTGCCCGTGGTCTTCGCTCGGGCCCGGTTCGGAACCGAGAGAACGGTGCGCCGCCTCCTCCGCGACAGTCGCATCGGAAGCTCCTCGTTTGAAGTGGATGAGGGGGCGCGGAACGCCGCGCCCCGCCCCGCGTTCGGGGGGAGATCCGGGGCCGGATCGCCCCGGCTGCGGCTACGGCTTCTGCTCCCAGAGCGCGTCGATGATGACCCAGCGGCCGTTCCAGCGCACCACGTGCAGGTAGTCGACCCAGCCGCGCATGGTCGCGCGGACGCTGGCGGCGTTGCCGAAAATGTCGAGGATGCGCACGTCGGCCTGGCGCTCGGCGGCGGGGGTGCGGGTCCCGCCGCCGCGGCGCGTGATCTCCACCAGCTCGGCGGCGGTCATCCTGTCCAGCGTGCTGCGGCCCTGCGCGTCCGACTCCACCATCCGCTTGGCCAGCTCGGGGTGCAGCGCGCGCTCCATCCGGGCGGCGTCGCCGGCGTACCACGCCTCGGCGTAGTCCAGCGCCACCTGCCGGATCGCCGCCGAGTCGGCGGCCGTCGCCGCCGCCTGCGCGTGGGCCACGCCGGGCGCGGCGGCGCACAGCAGCAGGGCCGCTGCGAGATGACATCTCATGTTCTCTTCTCCAGTTCGGGGGGATGTGTCGGGTGAGGGAGCGTCCCTGCTCAGCCGAGCGCGCCGGTGGCGCGCTGGTGGCGCTCCCAGGCCAGCCACGACTGCTGGTCCGCCGCCGAGAGCCCCCAGCGGGAGCCTCCCTCGCCGAACCACGAGCGGGTGGCCTCGGGCGGCCCGCCGGCGCGCCGCTGGAGGTCGTCGGGGCTGGCGCGCAGCGCCCTTCCGAGCGCCTCGATCAGCGCGGCGTCGCTCTCGGAGAAGCGCGGGCCGTGGCCGGGGTGCGGCTTGTACGCCCGGGCGACCACGGCGCGGCGGGGGATGAAGGCGAAGTCGCGCTCGAACACCGCCGTCTCGCCGAGCTCGGGGTAGGCGAGCACCCGGTGGATCAGCGCCTCCAGGTCGTCCAGCCGGTGCGCGAAGCTCTCGCTCATCCCGTACATCCCCATGATGTAGCGCAGCGCCAGGTCGCGGGCGCCCAGCTCGTCGTCGGGCTCGGCGGTGAAGATGAAAGGGTCGTTGATCTCGAACAGCTCCACGCCGCGGAAGCCGGCACGGAAGAGGTGCACGGCCATCTCCACGGGGCCGATGTGGGGCATGTCGTGCCCCGTCTTGCTGTACGGGTCGACCACGTCGTGGAACCAGTTGCCCACGGGGCCGCGGTCCAGGAAGTCGTGCACCACCATGCAGCCGCCCGGCTTGAGGATGGCGTGGCTCTCCCGGAGCGCGGCGTAGATGTCGGGGATGTGGTGGGTGCCGTACGCGCAGAGCACGCCGTCGAGCGAGTCCGCCCGGAAGGTGCGCGACAGCCGGAGCGCGTCCTCGCGGGTGGGCATCCCCCACAGCCCGGCGCGGTAGAACATGTGGCGCGACACGTCGTTGGTGATCATCACCGGGGCCTGCCGCCGGCCGCGCGCCCGGAGCATGGGCTCCAGCGCCCCGGCCGCGCCCGCTGCGCCGTCGCCCGCGGGGCGGCCGCGCAGCCACTCCACCAGGTCGGCGCCGGAGAGCGCGAGCGGCCCGGAGACCCGCGCCCGCCCGTCGGCCATCCCCACCAGGCGCCCGGCGCAGGGGGAGGCGGGCGCGTCGGGCGCGTGCACCGCCACGATCACGGCGTCGGGATCGGCCAGGGCGGTGCGCCGCAGGAGGTCGGCCAGGGGGGCGGGAAGGTGGGCCGGGTCGCCGTCCGCGCCGAGCTCCGCCCCGGGGAGCACCACCACCTGCCGCTGCGCGAGCTGGCGCTTCGCTTCCAGAAGCCGCCAGACGTATCCTTCTCCGCCCAGCACGTCCAGGTAGACGCGCGGCCCCGGCTCGAACGCCCCGAGGAGGGAGAGGAGCGACTGGACGCCGAGCGCGCGGCACGCCGGGAAGGCGCGCATCCCCGCCGTGTAGTCGCGGCCCCGCCCCTCGGTGTCGAAGTCGCCGCCGGGCAGGTCGCGCCAGATCCCGGCGTAGCGCTGGTCGGCGCCGACCACCGCGGCGCCCTCGGGGATCCGGTCGGCGATCCGCCGGCGCCACTCGGCCTCGAGCTCTTCCAGGGAGAGGGCCTCGATGGCGGCCAGCTCCCCGGCGTCCCAGAGCGGGGCCAGCCCCAGGCGGAGGTCGGCCGCGCTCAGCCCGGCCAGCTCGCGCGGCGGCACCGCCGCCCGGAGGAGCTTCCAGGTGGGGGAGCTGGCGCCCGGCCCCACGATCAGGTCGTTCAGCGCCCGCACGTACTGCCTGAGCGCCGCCCGGTCGCGCCCCGCGCCCCGGGGGAGCGTCGCGATCGGGAGGCCCGCGCCGGCGGCCAGCAGCCGCGCGTCGGCCGAGAGCGGCTCGGCGGGGGCCGGGCCCCTCCCGGGGGCCGGCCCGAGGTCGACCAGCGAGAACCCCACCTCTTCCCACCCGGTGGGGTCGGCGGGCGCTTCGAGCGTCGCGGTCCCCGCCCCGAACCCGGCTTCCAGCGTGACGTCGGTCATGGCAAACCCTCTTTCGTTGAAGGATCCGGCGTGGTGCGCGGATGCGCTCCCGCGCGAACACCCGCGCGGATCGTGGACGGACGGACGGCAGCCACGGCCCGGCAGGACCGGGCGGCAGCCGCTGAACTTCGTATCTTCACGGATCGTCCCTGACGGCCCGCGGAGACGGAGGTGCGGAGAGGTGCTGAAGCGAGCCTGAGAGCCGGGGCCGCCGGCGTCATCGGGTCTCGGGACGATGCCGCTGCGTCTCGCTCAGAGGCGGACGATGGTGGTGCGGACCAGGCGCGACGAGGTCACCACCCAGGGCGGGAGGCGGCGCGCCACCTGGGGCGCCGCGCCGGCGTGGGCGGGTTCGTCGATCACGGTCAGGAGAGCCTCGACCGGCGCGGCCCCCCGCACCTCGAAGCCGGCCTCCCAGGGCCGGCCCTGCCCGGGGATGATCCGCACCCGGTAGCTGTCCAGACCGGGGGGGAGCGCCGGGAGCGCGCCGGAGAGCGACCAGCCGGCCAGGCGCTCGCGCGGCAGCGTCAGCACCAGCCGCCGGTAGCCGCCGCCCGCCACGCTGAGCCGCACGGCGCGCGTGCCGCGCGCGGGGTCGAGCGGCGAGGCGGACACCCGGGCGGCCGGGAACGGCAGCGCGGGCGGCGCCACCGCGGCCCGGTAGACCCGCGGCTCCCCGGCGGGCCGCAGCGCGAGCGGCGCGCCCCGCAGCAAGGGGCCCAGGTCGGCCGCGTCGCCCGCCGCCACGGTGAGCGTGCCCGTGCCGTCGGGCTCGTGGCTCTCCACCAGCGCGAGCCGCCG
This sequence comes from Longimicrobium sp., assembly GCA_036389795.1. Lineage (NCBI taxonomy): Bacteria > Pseudomonadati > Gemmatimonadota > Longimicrobiia > Longimicrobiales > Longimicrobiaceae > Longimicrobium > Longimicrobium sp. The sequence goes on along the minus strand of DASVWD010000108.1, from coordinate 497 downwards.
GGGCCGCTCGGGGGTGTAGGGCGAGGCCAGCGCCAGCCCCACGGTGGCCGCGAGGCCCACGACGCCGAGGAGCGCGGCGGCCGCCCCCAGCGGCCGCGCCCGCTCCACCAGCGCCAGCGCCAGCGTGGCGACGGCCAGCACCGGGGCCGCCACCAGCACGGCGATCAGCGGGTCCTGCGGCGACGGCGCCCCCGTGCGCCCGGCGAGCGGGACGAAGAACCCCACCAGGAGCACCCCCGTCTCCGCGGTCACCAGCGCCCCCGGCACCAGCGCCGGGAGGAGCCACGCCCCGCTCCGGCGCGGGAGGGCGGCCGCCGGGAAGAGGGCGGCGGCGGCCGGGAGCACCCACCAGAGCGCCAGGTACGCCGCGCCCACCCCCGCCAGGGTGAGCCCCAGCAGCACCACGCTCCAGAGCACGAGCGCCCCCGCCCACCTCGCCGGCGTGCCGTCCGGCGCGGCGCCCTCCCGCCGCTCGCGGCGGCGCAGCCAGAGCGCGC
>DASVWD010000107.1 GCA_036389795.1 Longimicrobium sp. | reverse complement strand
GTCGGCTCGACGGGTTCGCTACCCCGCTTCTTTCAGCGCTCCCCTCGCGGTCGGCGCCTTGCGGCTCGCTTCGGTCCCTACGACCAAGTTCCGGGAGGACTTTCACCTCCTGACCACTGTCCATGCTGGGCACACACGAAGCGAAGCCCGGCGGAACCGCGTCCGCCGGGCTTCGGAATCTCCTGGAGTGTTGTCGATCCCGCTCAGGCGATCAGGCGATGGGCTCCGGGCTCCGGCACCGGATCGCCGAACTCCCTGGCCGTCGCGATCCACGCAGCGATCGCCGCCTGCGCGTTGGCGAGCGCGGTTTCGCGAGTCGACCCGTGCGCCGCGCAGCCCGGCAGTTCGGGCACCTCGGCGACGAACGCGTCGTCCTCGTCGCTCCAGTAGATCGTCATTTCGAAACGGTCCATCATTCCCCCGCCGCGCGCAGGATTACGATCACAACCGGCCTGGCTCACGAAGCGTCTTCAGGTCCTGCTCGAGATCGGAAACGTCGTAGTCGAGCGGAATGCCGCGGCTCGCGAGCAGGTGCTGGAACCCTATGCGACCCATCTTCGCGAGCCGCGCCGCCTGTGCCAGCGTCAACTCCTCGCGCTGGCAAGTCCTACACCCCCGCCAGCTCCTCGCCCACCCGCTCCCATGCCGCGTACGTCTCCGCCAGCTCCGCGTCCAGCCGCTCGCGCTCGGCGGCGAGCTGCCGGGGTCGGGCGGGGTCGGCGCCGGGGGCGTAGAGGACCGGGTCCGAGAACGCCGCCTGGATCTCCGCCAGGCGCGCCTCGATCTCGTGGATGCGCGCCTCCAGCCGCTCCAGCTCCCGCTCGCGGCGGCGCACCTCGTTCTTCGACAGCCCCGCGGGCGCCTTCGCCGGCTGGGCGGCGGGCTTCGCGTCGGCGGCCGACTTCGCGGCGGCGGCGGCGGCCGACGACGCGGCCTCGGCCTGGCGGCGGGCGGTCCACTCCATCCAGTCGTCGAAGCCGCCGGGGTAGTCCTCCCAGCGCCCGTCGCTCCAGCTCCAGACGCGCGTGGCCGTCTGCGACAGGAAGGCGCGGTCGTGCGAGATCAGGATCACCGTCCCCGCGTAGCCCTGGATCGCCTCCTCCAGCACCTCGCGGCTCTCCAGGTCCAGGTGGTTGGTGGGCTCGTCCAGCAGGAGCAGGTTGGCGCGCAGCAGCGTGATCTTGGCCAGCGCCACCCGCGCCTGCTCGCCGCCCGAGAGGCCGCCCACCTTCGCCTCCACCTCGTCGGCGCTGAAGAGGAAGCGGCCCAGGTGGCCGCGCAGCTCCGGCATGGTCACCTTCGCCGCGTCGCCCACCTCCTGCCAGACGGTCTTGGCCGGGTCCAGGTGCGTGAAGTCCTGCCGGTAGTAGGCGCGCACCACCCCCGTCCCCGGCGTCACCGAGCCGCGGCACGGCGCCGCCTCGCCCGCCAGCGCGCGCATCAGCGTGCTCTTGCCGCAGCCGTTGGGACCGATCACCGCCACCCGCTCCCCGCGCGACACCTCGGCGCTGAACGGGCCGAAGAGCACGCGCTCGCCGTACGCGCAGCCCACCCCGTCCACGCGCAGCACCGTCCCCCCGCTCTTCGAGGCCTGCCCGAAGCGCAGCGCCATCGCCCGCGGGTCGCCGCTGACGGCGGCCACGCGCTCCATGCGCGCCAGCAGCGTGCGGCGGCTCTTCGCCTGCTTCGTCTTCTGACCCGCCAGGTTGCGGCGGATGAAGTCCTCGGTGCGCGCGATGAAGTCCTGCTGCTTCTCGTACTCCTTGCGCTGCACCTCGCGGCGCAGCTCGCGCTGCTCCAGGAAGCTCTCGAAGCCGCCGCCGTACGCGTACGCGGTGCCCTCCTCCAGGTGGAGGACGTGGTCCGCCAGCCGCTCCAGGAACACGCGGTCGTGCGAGACCACCATCACCGTCCCCGGATAGCCGCGCAGGTACTCCTCCAGCCAGGCGGTCGAGCGCAGGTCCAGGTGGTTGGTGGGCTCGTCCAGCAGCAGCACGTCGGGCTCGGCCAGGAGCGTCTGCACCAGGCGCAGGCGCCCCAGCTCGCCGCCCGAGAGCGCGCGGATCGGCTTGCTCCACGTCTCCGGCGGAAAGCCCAGGCCCTCCAGCGTGGCGTCGGCGTGGGCGTGCATCTCGTAGCCGCCGCGGCGCCTGAACTCCTCCACGTGCCGGTCGTACGACGCCAGCAGCCGCTCCCCCTCGGCCGACCCGTGCTCGAGCCCCGAGAGCCGCTCCAGCTCGAAGTGGAGCTTCTTCTCCATCCCCAGGAGCTCGGCGAACGGCTCCAGCGCCGCCTCGGCCACGGTGGCCGTGCTCTCCTCGCCGCGGTTCTGGCGCAGCAGGGTGAAGCGGGTCCCCGGGTGGCGCCACACCTCGCCCTCAGTGGGCTCCTCCTCGCCGGTGATCATGCGGAAGAGGGTGGTCTTCCCCACCCCGTTGCGGCCCACGATCCCCCAGCGCTCGCCCTGCCCCACGTGGAAGCCCACGTGCCGCAGCACCCAGCGGTCGCCGAACTGCTTCCCCGCGTCCTGCAGCCGTACGATGGTCATTCGTATCGAGTGGATCGGGTGGTGAATGGAGCCGACGAATCTAACACGCCGTCCGTCCGCCCAGCAGGCCGCCGGGAATACGGGCGCGGCGGACCGCGCCATGCGGCGGCCGGAGCCGGTAAACGAAATACTTGTCATTTTACGCGCGTGTATTTAACCTCTTTCTCCGCGAGATCCTTCCCTCGTGCCTTGCGGACGCGCCAGGGCGTCCGCGCTCCCAGGGGCCACCCGGCCCCGATCATTCATCCAATTCCGGAGGATTCCATGCGGATTCGGCTGCTGGCGGTACTCACGCTGACGGCGACGGCGGGCTGCGCCACCATCATGCACGGCAGCAAACAGGAAGTAGGTTTTTCCAGCAACCCCACGGGGGCCACCATCTTCGTGAACAACCAGCAGGTGGGCGTGACGCCGACGACGGTGAGCCTGAAGCGGAAGGACCAGCACACGGTCCGCATGGAGCTGCAGGGCTACCAGCCGTTCGAGATGCAGCTGTCCCGCGGCACCAGCGGGTGGGTGTGGGGCAACCTGGTGTTCGGAGGACTGCCCGGGCTGGTGGTCGACGCGCTCACCGGCGCCATCTACAAGATCAATCCGGACAACGTGCAGGGGACCCTGACCCGGGCGACCGCCAGCCTGGACGGCGACACTCTCCACATCGCCGTCGTCCTGAGCGCCGACCCGTCGTGGGAGAAGATCGGCCAGCTGGCGCCGGCCGGCGGCTGGTGAGGCACATGGCGCGGTAGCCAGGCCCACGCGAAGAAGGCCGGGGAGAGATCCCCGGCCTTCTTCACATCGTCCGTTCGTGAGATTCTCCGCGGCCCGCCCGGCCGGTCATCACCCGGCGCCGCCGGCAGGCCCTAGTCCCGCCCGGTGCCCGACATCGAGAACGAGCCCGTCTTGCGGAAGGGGACCTCGCGGGTGCCCAGCGGCGTGCGCACGTCCACCGTGCCCTCGGCGCGGTACTGCACGCGCCCGGTGCGCAGCAGCGAACCCGCGGCGCCGCCCAGCTCGCGGTAGCTGAACTCCACCGGGATGCGGAAGGTGCGCGTCTCGCGGCCGCGCACGGTGATGGTGTCGCCGTAGGTGCCGTCGGCGAACTCCACCCAGGTGGTGTCGGCCCGCGTGTCGCCGGGCTCGCGCAGCCACAGGCGGTAGCGCAGGTCGTCGGCGCGCAGCGAGAAGCGGTTGGGGTTGTGCACGCGCACGTTGGCGATCAGCGTCCCCCCGCTCAGCCCCACGCTCCCCAGCGTGACGCCCTCCAGGTCGATGTCGGGCCTCTGGAACGTGCCGCTGCACGCCGACAGCGCGAGCGCCGCGCCCGCCAGCGCGGCCGTGATCCGCTTGCGATCCATCATCCGGCTCCTCCTTCTCCAGTCACCGCGCGGCCCGTGCGGCCCTCCCGCCGGCCCCGCAAGTCTCGCTCCGATCTCGGTTTGGGAGGCGTTCTACCCGGTAACGGCCGAAAGGAGCCACCCCACCACCGTCGCCACGCCCACCAGGAACACGGCGAGACCCAGGAGCATGGCCGCCAGGCACCCGTAACGCGGGCTTCGCCTGACCGGCTCCGGCTCCTCCACCGGCTCCAGCTCGTCGACGATCTCGATGCGGCCGATCCAGGTGGCGTCAATGCCTTCCGCGTCGACCAGCTCTCCCAACTCGGGGTTCGATTCCCACTCCTCCACGAGCGCGGCCCGAAGGAAGATGACGCCCAGCCGCAGCGCACCTCCGGAGGTCGCGGTCACCTCGACGCCTTCGGGGCCCTCCGTCATTCGCACACTGGCGTCCGCGCGCGGCACCAGCTGGTCCAGCTCGCGCACCAGCTTGCGGATGCGCCCTTCGTTCATCGGGCTACGCGGGTTGAGGGTCCACGTGCAGCGTCGGCGCACGGCGCCACTCGTTCCACGCGGCGCCTTCCAGCAGGGTCCAGCGCGCGCCCTCGGCCAAGAGGAGGCCGCGGCCGCACCACCCGGCCACGAAGTCCAGGTCGTGGCTGGAGAGGAGCACGGCGGCCCCGGCGGCGCGGCGCGCGTCCAGCTCGGCCACCAGCCGCTCCGCCGAGGGGCGGTCGAGGCCGTTGAGCGCCTCGTCCAGCAGCAGCATCCGCGGGGCGTGCAGCAGCGCAGCGGCGATCGCCGTCTTCCGCCCCATCCCCTGCGACAGCTCGCGGCAGAGCGTCCCCTCCGCGCCGCCGAGGCCCAGCAGCTCCAGCAGCCGCCCGGCCTCCCTCTGCGACGCCGCCGGGTCCAGCCCGCGCGCGGCGGCCACGAAGCGCAGCATCTCCGCCACCGTCAGCTCCGGGTAGAGGAACGGCTGCTCGGGGACGTAGCCCGTGCACGCCGCCGCGGCCACCGGGTCGGCGAACGGGTCGACGCCGCAGAGCCGCACCTCGCCGCGGTCCGGGAGCCGGTCGCCGGTCACGCAGCCGATCAGCGTCGACTTGCCGGAGCCGTTCGCGCCCAGGAGCGCCACCGCCTCGCCGGGGCGCACCTCGAAGCCCACGCCATCCAGCACCACGCCGCGCCGGTACTTCTTGCGCAGGCCGCGCACGGCGAGGGGAAGCGCCTGGTCCGCCACGCTACCTCCCCGCCGCCGCCAGCGACGCCGCCGAGGCGAGCGCCGCGCCCCCCGCCGCCGCCCCGATCCACCACCACCCGGGCGTGGTCGGCACGTTGAGGCTCCAGGCGATGGAGACCGGGAGCACGAGGCCGAGCGAGAGCCCGAACGCCGCCGCCCAGCGGCCCAGCAGCCGGTCGCGCAGGCGCAGCCCCGCCGCGCGGTCCAGCCAGCGCGCCCGGCCGCGCTCCGACTGCCCGAGCCGCACCACGGCGAGCGCCTGCCCGGCCAGCAGCAGCCCGCACGCCGTCGTCACCCAGCCGCGCACGGCCGGGTCACCCCCCGCGCGGACGAGCGCCAGCACGGCGGCCACCGCCAGCGGCGCCACCGTGCGCGTGGCCCAGCGGAAGCGGCGGCCCACCACCACGGCGTCGCGCGCGCGGACGGCGCCGGCGCGGCGCGGGAGCACGCGCGCCAGCCCGCGCCCGATCACCAGCTCCGACTCGGCCGCGTCGGGCGGGGGCGCGTACGCCAGCTCGCCCGCGTGCGGCCCGAAGCGCGGCCACGCCCGCTCGAAGCGCCGCCGCGCCAGCGGCACCAGCGGCAGCGCCAGGGCGGCCAGGACCGCGACGCGGACCGGCATCGCCCCGACCGGCAGCCCCGCCAGGAGCCCGGCCGCGCCGCCCGCCACCGCCGGCCCCACCGGCGCGAAGACGAGCGGCGCCGCGGCCACCAGCTCGCGGTCGAACGCCATCGACTTCGCCAGGAGCCCCCGCCGGAACGCCGGATCGACCGTGTTCTCCCCCGCCCGCGCGAACATCCACAGCGACACCGCCCACGTCACCACCGCCGCCGCCAGCGCGGTCCCGAGCGGCCGCGCGAGGGGCTGATCCGTGGCGACGAACGGGATCAGCACCGCCAGCACCGTCGCGAGGGCGACGGCGAGGAGGCGGAGCGCGCGCAGCCCGAAGCTCGCCCGCGCGGGGACGCCCAGGCGGCGCAGGAAGGCGTCGTCCGCCGGGCGGAAGAGGAGGGTGTACGCCTGGAGAGAGACCGGAGCCGCGGCGACGAGCCCCAGCAGGAGCTGCCCGTTCCCCGTCGCCACGTCCGGCCGCACCGACTCCCCCGCCGCCCACAGCCCCCCGGCGGCGAGCGCGGCCGGCAGCAGCACGCCCGCCCACGCCCCCGGCCGCGGGTGCCGGAACGCGTCGGACAGGCGCCGCGCCTCGAGGCGGAGGAGGAGCGCGAGGTGGCCGGTCATCGATCAGGGAGGCCCGGCGCGGGTGAACCCGCGGCAACAGCGGCGAGAAGCCTGCCTTCGCTGGCTGGTCCGGCGCGGAACCTGGCTT
>DASVWD010000106.1 GCA_036389795.1 Longimicrobium sp. | reverse complement strand
GAAAAGGTCTCACACAGAGGGCACAGAGAACACAGAGGAACAGCGGAAGAGATTGAAGTTCTCTCCGTGTCCTCCGTGTCCTCTGTGTGATGCCAATCTGTTTCTCGCGAACCAGAACAATGCTCGGAAACGTGGTATCACGCAGAGGAGCAGAGTCAGCAGAGAACTCACCGCGGCGTGTGGTTTCTCTGCTGACCCTGCTCCTCTGCGTGAGAAATGCAGTTGTCTTTGCGGTTACGGGCGACGCGTGGTGATGAGGACCACGCCGTTGGCGCCGCGCATCCCGTACGCCGAGGTGGAGCCGATGTCCTTCAGCACCTCGATGCGGACGATGTCGTACGGGTTGATCCCGTTCAGCGCGCCGCCGGGACCCGCGTTCACGGGCATCCCGTCGACCACGTACAGCGGCTCGGCGTCGCCGTAGACCGAGGTGGTGCCGCGGATGCGCACCGCGATCCCCCCATCGGGCCGGCGGAAGACCTGCACCCCGGCGAAGCGCCCCTCCAGCAGTTCCTCGGCGCGCGCGACCCGGGAGTTCTTCAGGTCCTCCTCCGACACCGCCTGGCCGCCGCCGCTGGCGCTGCTGCGCTCCGGCCGGGCGCCCGGCTCCGGCTCGGGAGCCGCGTTGGGCCGGGCGCGTCCGCACCCGGCCGCCAGCGCCAGCGCCACCAGCGCCGCCATCCGCGCGAGCGCGACCTTCTCGCGGTGGGACATCGCTTCCTCCGGGGTCGAAGGATACCGCGGACGCGTCCCGAAAAACGCGGGGACCGGCCTTACCCTCCATGCTACCGAATCGCGCCCCGCCCGTCCAGCGTCCGCTACGGCCGCGGCGCCGCCGGCGCGGGCGGCGGGCCGGTCTCGGCCAGGAGGCCGGCCAGGCCGAGCCGCGCCCCGCGGATCCCCTGCACCGCCAGCGCCGCCATCACCTCCGCGCCGAGCGGCGAGAAGTGCGTGTTGTCTTCCAGGCCCTGCGGGTAGTTGGGGCTCTCGCCCGCGGCCAGGTGGAGGAAGAGGGTCTTCGACCGCTCGGCCCCGTACTCGCGGAGCACGCGCTCGCTGGCGCGGTGCATGTCGACGAGCGGCACCCGCTGCTCCGCGGCGACGGCGCGCACGAGGTCCGGGTACTCGCCGTGGGAGTCGTAGAAGGTGCCGTCCGCGCGGAAGCGGCGCCGCACCACGGGCGTCATCAGCACGGGGTTCGCCCCCTTCTCCCGCGCCTCGGCCACGAAGCGGGCCAGGTTGCGCCGGTAGTCCGCGGGCGGCGTGTAGCGGTCCACCTTGTCGGCCGACGCGTCGTTGTGCCCGAACTGGATGAACACGAAGTCGCCCGGCCTGAGCTCGTCGACGATCGCCCGCCAGCGCCCCTCGGAGAGGAAGGTGCGCGTGCTGCGTCCGTTGCGGGCGTGGTTCTGCACCCGCACGCGGTCGATGTCGAAGTACTGCTGCAGCCGCTCCCCCCACCCGGTCTCCGGCCGCCGGTTGACCAGCTTCTGCGCCATGGTCGAGTCGCCGGCGAGGAAGACCGTGACCGGCCTCTCCTGCAGGGCGAACCCGGCCAGGAGCAGGAGCGGCAGCGCGCGCAGGAATCTCATCGTGTGTCGGAGCTCGGCGGGACTGCTAGTGCTTCAGGCAGAAGTTGATCGCGATCTCGTCCCAGCCCGTCACGTTGCGCCGCCATACCCGCGGGGCGCGCGATGCAGCCTTCGCGGCCTGATATGCTCCCAGGAGCTCGGCGCCCGTGAAGGTGAGGACGACCGACCCCTCGCCCCCGCCCATCGCCTGGTCGAGCTTCCTGGGCGGCCGGATGTGCAGGAAGGTAACCGCGTGCGGCAGCGAGGAAGTGAAGACCTCGAACGCCCATCCGCCATACCCTGCGCAGAGATGGTCGATCTCCTTCTTCGCGATGTGCCTGTAGCTGTTGACGTTCTGGGTGAGGGCCACCACGTCCACTTCGGACAGCAGCTCCCAGTTGGTCCCGTCCGGGCCGAGCTTCAGGTTGTCGACGTGCCGGGTACCGCCCGTGATGGTGCAGCACTGGCTGCCTCTCCCGAACTGGTTCACGGGCCCGTTTAAGATTGGAGTGGGCATCTGTCCTCTGGCCAGAGAGTGGTTGGAGCAGGTGGGCTGGTGGGTGGACGAAGCGAGCGCTTCGCCCCATGACCGGTCAGGGGCGCGTCGCCGGACTTCCGATCGCCTGGATGTACGAGGGGAGGTCGCGTGCAGGGGAATGCGGCGGGAGTCCGGGCGGGTAAACACCTGATGCCGAAAAAATAGGCGCGGAGGGCGAATCGCGCAATCGCCCGCCGCGGGTGGGGAGCCCTGCCCGGCCGCCCACGTGCGGACCGCGGGCTTTTTCGGTGATTCCGGCCGCGGATCGACCCGCATCCGGGAGACGGCCTCACGGCTCGCGCGGGTCCCAGCCGCGGAGCACCTGCGCCGCCGTGTAGTACGCCGCCTCCGCACTGGTCAGCACGCGGCGCGAAGGGCTCGCGCGGGCGCCCGGGCCGGTGCTCCCGTACTCGAAGAAGCGCGAGCCCTCGGGCTCGAACCACACCCGCTCTCCCCCCGAGGGCGGGGTGGCGGCCATCCGCGTCCACCCGGCGGCGCTCACGTGGTCGTCCATCCAGCACTCGATGAAGACCGCGCTCCCCACCAGCTGCGGGTCGGCGCCCGGGTGCCAGGGGCGGCCCAGCACGACGGAGCTCGCCGACATCGCCGGCGACTCCCTGCGCAGTCGGCTGCGGATGAAGACCAGGCCGTAGGGGCGCGAGAGCGGCGTGCTCGGGGCGGTCACGTAGCCGTTGTTGTCGTCGTCGCCGCGGTCGAGCGAGACGATGTCGCAGTCCTCGAACACCGCCTGCCCCGCGCCGAAGATGAAGTCCACGCTCCCCAGGATGGTGCACCCCGTGAAGTAGCTGCGGCCCCCGTCGGCGAAGAGCGTGTCCTGGTGGCCGCGCAGGACGCAGTCGCGGAAGACGGCCCGGTCGCTGGCGCTGTCGGTGAGCACCGCCACGCCCTGCGAGCCCACCAGCTTCGTGGGGTCACCCTCCGGCTTGCGGCGGTTGGCCATGTAGTCGAAGGCGTTCTCCACCGTCATCCGCTCCAGCCGGAAGCCGGGCGCGGCGACGCGCAGCGTGAAGCTGCCGCGCGTCCCCCACGTCCCGCCGCCCGGCGCGGGGTGCCCGGCCGCCGCGTCGTAGGTGAGCACCGTCCCCTCGCGGCTCTCGCCCACGAAGCGCACGTTCGGCCGCTCCACCGAGAGCTTCTCGCGGTAGCGCCCGTCGCGGATGAAGATCGTGTAGGCGTCGGCGCCCCCCGCCGGCGCCGCCGCGAGCGCGCCGCCGATGGTGCGGAACGTCCGCACCCCGCCCACCGGCGCGCCCTCCGCCCCCGCGTGCCGCGCGTCCACCACCGCCGAGTACGGCGGAGCTTCCGGCGGCGCTCCCCGTGCCGGAAGGACCGAGGCGAGCACCAGGACAGCGGCCGCGAAGAAGCGGAAGAAGGGTTTCGGCATGGGGTGTTGGGATCTGTGACCATATTGTTCCGATATAGAACAATAGAGGGGAAAATGATAACAGATCCCGCCGTCCGGGCGCAACGTGCACCGGGTCGAGTCCTTCCCCGGAACAACTGGCCTGGGCGTTCGCGGGATTCGCTCACCTTGGAGCGAGGCCATCTTCCGGCGCCGGGGTGCGCCTCCATCTCCGCCGTCCCTCGCCTGGCCCGTCCACCGACTCTGCCGCCCGGCGGAGAATTTCGTCCAGCCTGACCATCCATTCCCTCGACGCGCCGCTCCACCACGCCCGCCGCTGGCGCGTCATCCCCTCAGATCTGCGAGGCAACCATGTTCGGCCTGGAATTCCTGGAGATCGTCATCGGGCTGATGTTCGTCTACCTGCTGCTCTCCCTGCTGGCGACGGCGCTGAACGAGTACGTGGCCGCGCTGCTCAACCTGCGCGGCAAGGAGCTGGCGCGGGGCCTGGGGCGGCTGCTGGACGACATCGACGACGACGACGCGGTGAAGAAGGCGCTCGACGGCATCGGGGCCGGGGCCGGCGCGGCGGCTGCCACGCTCACGGAGCAGTTTTACAACCACCGGCTCATCCGGCCGCTGGCCACCCGTCGCGGGTGGTTGTTCCGCGGGAAGAACACGCCGCGGCTGCCGTCGTACATCCCCGCGCGCACGTTCGCCATGGCGCTGCTGGACGTGCTCGGCTACGACAAGCCCGCGGCGGACGACCCTGCTCCCTCGGCCGGCACGCAACAGGACGCGGTCGTGAAGATCATGAAGATCCTCAAGAACGAGTCGCCGGTGGACGTCGCCGAGCTCAAGGGGCTGCTGGCCGCCATCAACGTGCCGGATCCGCTGAAGGCGCAGCTGCTGGCGGCGCTCACCGGCGCTCAGAACCGCCTGCAGCACCTGCACGACAGCGTGGAGGTGTGGTTCAACAACGCGATGGACCGCGTGTCGGGGGCCTACAAGCGGACGGTGCAGGGATGGCTGTTCGCGCTGGGGCTGCTCATCGCCTCGTGCTCCAACGCCGACACCATCGACATGTGGCGCCGGCTGGCCGCCAACGACGAGCTGCGCAAGGCCATGGCCCAGCGCGCCGCCCAGCTCCTCCCCACCCTGGAGCCGCAGGTGCGCCGCCCTGCCCCGGCCGACACCATGCCGGCCGACACCACGCAGCCCGACACCACCGGAGTGGACACCACCGGGGAGGTCGCCCCTCCACCGCTGACGGACACCACGCCGCCCGATACCGCGGCGCCCGACACGACGGCGCCCGACACCACGGCGCCGGACACCGCAGGGAAGGATACGACGGGAGCGGACACCACGGCCGGGCCGATGACCCCGGCGGATTCCGCGTGGCAGAGGTTCAAGGTGACGAAGAGCCAGCTGGACAGCATGGAGCTCACGCTCGGGTGGACCAGGGAGCAGGCGAGGAACGCCGGACTGTGGCGGGTCGGCGCCGACGCCCCCGACTGGTTCCCGTTCGACCGCTGGGGCTTCTGGCTCAAGCTGCTGGGCGTGCTGCTGACCGCCATCGCCATCTCGCTGGGCGCGCCGTTCTGGTTCGACCTGCTGAACAAGGTCATCAGCATCCGCGCGGCCGGCCGCTCGCCGGAGGAGAAGCCCAAGTCGCCCGAGGGCGGCCCCAAGCGCACGGCGGAGCACACCCCGAAGTAGCTCCGGATCGAGACGCCGCCTCGCCCGACGACGAGAACGGCTGCGCGGACCGCGCAGCCGTTCCGCGGAATCCAGTCAGGGAACGGTGCAACCGGCGCTGTCGCCGTAGCGCGCAGCCGGCACCCTCGTCCGTTTCGCCCCCGTCCGGCCGCACGCCGGGCGGGGGCGCGCGCGTCTGGCGCGGCGGCGGCACGGCAGTTGTTCAAGAGCGGACGTCGGCCCGGGCGAGCACGTCCGGACCCGATCCCGTTCTTTCCCACACGCCCGGTGCAGATGGCCGACTCCGCGGCTCCACGGGGGGTGCGCGCGCCCTCCGTTCTCATCCTGGCCGCGCTCCCCGCGCTGGCGCTGATGGCGGGCGCCTCGCTCAACCGCCGCTGGGTGGCGCGGGTGGCGCCGGACCGCCTGCTGCGGCGCGGCGTGCGCCTGGTCTTCGGCGCGGCGGTGGTGCTCGGCGCGCTGGCGTGGCTGGGGATCGGCGGGGTGGCGGGGGTGATGGCGCCGATGATGGCGTACATGCTGGGGATGGGCCTGGTGCAGCCGAACGCGACCGCGGCCGCGCTGGCGCCGCACGCGCGGCTGGCGGGGGTGACCTCGTCGCTCATCGGCAGCGTGCAGACGGCGATGGACGCGCTCTCCGGCGCGCTGGTGGGCGCCTCTACGACCACACCCCGCGCTCGCTGGCCACCGCCGTGGCCGTCGCCGGCGTGCTGACCCTGCTCGTGCACCGCGCCGCCCGCCCCGACCGCGCCGCCGCCGAGGAGGAAGCCGCCTCCCCGCCCCTCGCCGCGGAGGCGTAGTGCCATCTTGCCGAGCATCATTCGGGATCAAAGGATCCGTAAACAGAAATGCCTCACACGGAGGACACAGAGGACACAGAGAACTTCGATCGCGTCTTCAGTTCCCTCCGTGTTCTCTGTGTCCTCTGTGTGATTCCAATCTGTTTGGCACCAGAACCATGCTCGGCAACCTGGTATGAGGATCTGGACCGATCCTACAGAAAGGAAGGCCTCATCTTCGGTCCTGAACGAAGCCCGGCAGAACGAGGTCACGGCGTCGAGAGCCCGCGCAGGATCGTCGCTTCCCCGACGCAGCCGTCGCCGGCCGTCGCTCAGCCGCGCAGAGCGGCGGAGAGCCGGGGGAGGACGGCGCCGAGGCGGCCGTCCACCTTGACCGCGGCGACGTCGTCGGCGCGGGTGGGGCCCAGGTTGACGACGGCGATGGGAACGGCGTCCTCGCGGGCGCGGTAGACGAAGCGGCGCCCCGAATAGACGGCGAGCGACGAGCCCGCCACCAGCAGCACGTCCGCCTCGCCGTACAGCCGCCAGGCGTCGTCGACCCGTTCGCGCGGCACGTTCTCGCCGAAGAAGACCACGTCCGGCTTCATCGTCCCGCCGCACCCCTCGCAGGCGGGAACGCGGAAGCCCTCCATCGCCCACGCGGGCAGCTCGGCGTCGCCGTCCGGCGCCAGCTCGGCCGCGCCGCGCAGGCGCTCCGCCCACGCGGCGTTCATCTCCAGCAGCCGGGCCTGGAAGACGTCGCGGGGGACGGCGGCGCCGCACGCCAGGCAGCGCACGGACGCGAGCGACCCGTGCAGCTCCACCACGCGGCGGCTCCCGGCGGCGTGGTGCAGGCCGTCCACGTTCTGGGTGATGATGCCGCGCACGGCACCGGCGTCCTCCAGCTCCGCCAGGGCGCGGTGGCCCGCGTTCGGGCGCGCGGAGGCGAGGCGCCGCCACCCCGCCGTGCTCCTCGCCCAGTACCGCGCGCGGGCGGCCTCGCTGCGCACGTACTCCTGGTACTGCACCGGCTTGCGCGCGCGCAGGCTCCCCTCCGGCCCGCGGTAGTCGGGGATGCCGGACTCCGTGCTGCACCCCGCGCCCGCGAGCACGGCCACGCTCCGGCCGCGCAGCAGCTCCACGAGCGGCCGGATCGCTTCGGCTTCGGTTGCGGCGGAGTCGGCGGGCATCGGCGATCGGGTGCGGTGGTCCTGCGCCCCGGACGGGCGCGCGGTCCCTGCTACCCGGTGGGCCGGATCGCGTTCGCAAGAGCGTCGAAGCCCCGCCCCAGCGACGCGTCGCCAGGACGGGGCTCCGTCGCGGCCCCGGCAGCGGGCTTACCCGCCCATCGGGGGCCGGCTCAGGCCGGCTCGGGGCAGTCGACCTCCGTGCAGCCGCGCTCGGAGATGCACCGGTCCACGGCGGAGGGGTCGCAGTTCGGCCCCTTGCTGCACTCGCGCGACGTCGGACAATCCAGCGCCGCCGACGGGCAGTTGGTGCCCTGCGTGGGCCGGCACTCGGCGAGCTCGCTGCAGCCGCGCGCCGACGGGCACGCGTCCACCGCCGAGCAGTCCGTGTCCTGCAGCCCGGTCTTCCCCTGCTGCCGGCCGCGCACCGTGCCGAACCCCGGCACCGCGACCTCGTCGGTCGCGAACGACTGCACCGCCAGCACATTCAGGTCCAGCGTGAGCTTTTTCATCGTCTCCTCGCATTCCGGCTGGTGAATGAAAACGGCCGCCTCCGATCCGGCGATTCATCGCAGGCAGCTACAATATTCGGCGGGTGTGGCGACGGAACAAGAAAGACGTGGTCGCGCGGCCTCGAAGACGCGTCCGGCACGGTGAAGAAAGCGTGGACGGAGGTCCCGCGGCGACGAGCCGCTTGCGCTCCGCGAGAGTTTGCTTTACGATACAAAGAGCTTGGCGATACGGCGCCCTGCCGACGAGGGAGCAAGCTCCCGGGACCGGTCCGCTTTACATACCTCGCAGTGCTATGTATAATGGTGTTATGTATGCAGGTGAGAGATCCGGGGCCGCGTCGCCGCTCCGCCCGGACGGCGGCCACTCCTTGCGGAGGGAGGAGTCCATCGGACCGATGAGCATCAACAAGGACCTCGTCGCGGCGTCGTCGACGCCCCTGGTGCTGGCGATCCTGGCCGAGGGGGACAGCTACGGCTACGCCATCCTGAAGCGGGTTCGCGACCTCTCCGCCGGCGAGCTCGAGTGGACGGACGGGATGCTCTACCCGGTGCTCCACCGGCTGGAGCGCTCCGGGCTGGTCGAGGCCCGCTGGGACCAGGCGGAGACGGGCAGGCGGCGGAAGTACTACCGGATCACCGAGGCCGGCCGCGAGCAGCTGGCCGAGGAGCGGCGCCAGTGGCGCACGGTGGACCAGGCGCTCCGGAACAGCTGGTCGGGGCTGGCCGAGTTCGTGGCCGGCAGTGCATCTCCGTTTTCCCTTCCCCAGTGGGGTTGAGCGTATGGACCGGAACCAGAACGACGCCGCGGCGGAACCGCTGGAGCAGCAGATCGAGGCGTGGCGCACGCACCTGCGCAGGAGCCGGGCGATCACCCGCCCGGACGCCGCGGAGCTGGAAGACCACCTCCGCGAGCAGATCGCTTCCCTCATGGGCGACGGGCTGTCCGAGGACGAGGCGTTCCTGGTGGCGGTCAAGCGGATGGGGGCGATCGACGCCCTGACGCGGGAGTTCGCCCGGGAGCATTCGGACCGCCTCTGGAAGCAGCTCGTCCTCTCGGGCGACTGGGACAGCGGCGCGGAGCCCGCCGGCCCCTACGGCTCCCGGAAGATGTGGGTGGCGCTCGCCCTGGCCGTCGCGGCGGCCGTGGCGATCAAGGTCCCCGCGCTCTTCGGGGTCGACTTCGACCCCGACCGGAGCCTCTTCTACCCGCTCAACATCAGCTTCTTCACGCTGCCGTTCATCGCCGCGTACTTCGCCTGGGAGCGGCCGCTCCCGCGGTCGGGCAGGCTGGGGCTGGCCGCGGTCTTCGCCGTGGCGGCCGCGGTGGTGAACGCATTCCCCTTCCGGGCGTCGCCGGAGGCAGACACGCAGATCCTGACGATGCTGCACCTGCCCATCGCCCTGTGGCTGGGCGTGGGCGTGGCCTACGTGGGCGGGCGCTGGCGAGGGAGCGAGCGGCGGATGGACTTCGTCCGCTTCACGGGCGAGCTGTTCATCTACTACGTGCTGATCGCGCTGGGCGGGGGCGTGCTCGTCGGGATGACGTTCGCCCTGTTCCAGGCCATCGGCATCGACGCGGAGCCCCTGGTGGGCGGCTGGATCCTGCCCGCCGGCATCGTGGGCGCCGCCGTGGTCGCCTCGTGGCTGGTGGAGGCCAAGCAGAGCGTCATCGAGAACATGGCGCCCGTGCTGACCCGGATCTTCTCGCCGCTCTTCGCCCTGCTCTTCCTCGCCTTCATGGTGACGATGGTGGTGACGGGACAGGGCCTCGACCCGGAGCGGGAGATCCTCATCGTCTTCGACTTCCTGCTGGTGGTGGTCTTCGCGCTCCTTCTCTACTCGTTCTCCGCGCGGGACCACCTCGCCCGCCCCGGGCTCAACGACTGGATCCAGCTGACGCTGGTCGGGACCGCCCTGCTGGTGGACCTCCTGGCGCTGTGGGCCGTCGGGAGCCGGATCTCGGAGTTCGGGTCCACGCCCAACCGGGTCGCGGCGCTGGGCGAGAACGTGGTGCTGCTGGGGAACCTGGCCGGCTCGGCCTTCCTGTACGTGCGGTTCCTCCAGGGCCGCGTCGCCTTCTCGCGCCTGCTCGGCTGGCAGACGACCTACCTCTACGTCCTCGCCGGGTGGGCGGCGGTCGTCGCCTTCCTCTTCCCGCTGCTGTTCGGATTCCGCTGAACGGCACGTCGAACTCGTCTCATCCACCAGGGGAGATCCAATGAAGCTGCTGCTCGTCGCCGTTTCCGCCCTCGCCGCCGCGTGCGCCACGGCCGCGCCCGAAGCCCCCGCGTCCGCTGCGCCCGCGCCCGCCGCGCCCGCGCAGACCCGGACCGCCGACGCGGGACCGGGCGTCTACGAGGGCACGTATGCGCTGCAGGGTGCCAACCGCGTGATCGACCTGCGCGTCTGGGTCGACGCGCAGGGGAGGCTGAACGGAGAGCTGGTCGGCCTGGGCCAGCAGACGACGTTCCGGCCGACGGACACCGAGCACAGGTTCCTGCACGCCACGCGGGACGACGTCTGGTTCCTGTTCACGGTCGAGAACGGGCGCGCGACGAGTGCGACGATGCACCAGGGCACCCGCGAGATCAGCGGGCCGCGCAAGCCGTGACGGTCCAGCGTCGCGCCGCCGTCCGCAACGGAGCTCGAGTGCACAGGGAGAAAGACGGTATGCTGAAGCTCGCCAACGCCCGCGCGTCCCTCGTCGCGCTGGCCGTCGTATCGCTGGGTGCGTCCGCCGCGGCGGCGCAGCCCGGCCCGGCCCTGGTGCAGAGGCTGGACTCCATCGCCGGCTCCGGCGTCGTGGAGAACCGCGCCGCCGGCACCGTGGCCGCCGTCGTCCGCGGGAGCGACACCCTGCTCTTCAAGGCGTACGGCAGGGCCGACGTCGAAGGCGGCGTCCCGATGCCGGTGGACGCGATGTTCGAGATCGGCTCGCTCGCCAAGCAGTTCACCGCCGCCGCGGTCCTGCAGCTTCGCGACCAGGGGAAGCTCAGCCTCGACGACGACGTCACGAAGTGGCTCCCGGACTTCGACACCCGCGGCAACCGGGTGCCCCTGCGCCGGCTGCTCGACCACGCCTCCGGCATCGTCGGCCTCACCGAGATCCCGGAGTTCCGCGGCCTGGCCACGAACACCAGCTTCCCGCGCGATTCCGCGTACGCGCTCATCAAGCGCCAGCCGTTCCAGTTCCCGACGGGGACGGCGCAGGTCTACAACAACTCCGCCTTCTGGCTCCTCGGCCTCGTCATCGAGAAGGCGAGCGGGATGACGTACGAGGACTACGTCGAGAAGAAGATCTTCGAGCCGCTCGGGATGACACGCTCGATGTACTGCCACAGCTCGGAGAACGTCCCCCGCCGCGCGCTCGGGTACCGCATCCAGGACGGCGCCGTCCGCCGCGCGCCGGCGAACGTGCACACGTGGCCCTTCTCCGCCGGCTCGATCTGCTCGACGGCGGGCGACCTGGTCACGTGGCTCCGGGCGCTGCACGGCGGGAGGGTGCTCCCGCCCGCGTCGTACGCCGAGATGGTCGCGCCGTCGAGGCTCGACGACGGAACGCCGCTCCGGTACGCGATGGGGCTCCAGGTGGGCACGGACTTCCGCGGCCTCCGGCACATCGGCCACGGCGGCGCCATCACGGGCTTCTCCGCGCACGCGGCCTGGTATCCCGACGCGGAGATGGCGGTCGTCGTCCTGATGAACAGCTCGAGCAACCTCGATCCGGGCGCGCTGGCCGGAGAGCTGGCGGCCGAGGTGCTCCCGGGGACGCGGCCGGAGCCGGCGTGGTTCACGGGCGACGCCTCGCCGCTCGTCGGCCGGTACCGGGGCCCGTCGCGCGGCCGCGACATGGTGGTCGAGGTGACGCAGACGCCGCAGGGGATCGCGTTCTCGGTCAACGGCTCTCCGGCGCGTCCGCTTCCGTGGATCGAGGGTTGGACGTTCCGCCGGGGCGAGGCGATCCTGACCTTCCGCCGCGGCGGAGACGGCGGCCCGGCGACGGAGCTGCGGTACGACGCGGGGGGTGGGTACTACATCCTCAGGCGCCGGTAGACGCAGCCATGGAACTGAGCATTCGCGGCGTCTCCAAGACGTACCCCAACGGCGTGCGGGCGCTGAAGGACGTGACCCTCACCATTCCCGCGGGGATGTACGGCCTGCTGGGCCCCAACGGCGCCGGCAAGTCCACGCTGATGCGCATCCTGGCCACCCTGCAGGAGCCGGACGAGGGGAGCGTCCGCCTGGGCGACGTCGACGTGCTGGAGCAGAAGGACGCAGTGCGCAGGACCCTGGGCTACCTGCCGCAGGAGTTCGGCGTGTATCCGAAGGTGAGCGCGGAGGAGCTGCTCGACTACTTCGCGCTGCTCAAGGGCATCGGCGAGCGCCGGGCGCGAAAGGCGGTCGTGGAGGCGCTGCTCAGGCAGGTGAACCTGTGGGACGTGCGCAGGCAGAAGCTGGGCGGCTACTCCGGCGGCATGCGGCAGCGCTTCGGCGTGGCCGTGGCGCTGCTCGGCAGCCCGAAGCTGATGATCGTCGACGAGCCGACGGCGGGGCTCGACCCGGCCGAGCGCGTGCGCTTCCTGAACCTGCTCTCCGAGGTGGGCGAGAACAGCGTCGTCCTCCTCTCCACGCACATCGTGGAGGACGTGAGCGAGCTGTGCACGCGGATGGCGATCATCGACCGTGGCGAGATCCTGCTCGAGGCCGAGCCGCTCGGCGCGATCGGGGAGATGAGGGGCCGGATCTGGCGCAGCGTGATCGAGAAGCGCGCGCTGGCGGGGCTTGAGCGGGAGCACGCGGTGATCTCGACCAAGCTCCTCGCCGGGCGCACCGTCGTGCACGTCTATAGCGACGCGGCGCCCGGCCCGGGCTTCGAGCCCGCCGAGCCGGACCTCGAGGACGTCTACTTCAGCACGATGGCGGGGCACATCGGCCGGCGCCGCGGGGAGCCGGCGGCGGCGCCATGAAGCTCCTCGGGGTCTTCCGCTTCGAGCTCGCCTACCAGGTACGCCGTCCCTGGCCGTGGCTCGCCATGGCGGTCCTGGTCGTGTTCGCGTTCTTCAGCACGAGGATCGCGATCGTCCCGGTCACGCTGCCGCAGGACTTCATCCTCAACTCGCCCTTCATCATCACGGCGGTCACCGTGTTCAGCTGCCAGATCTGGCTGCTGATCTCCCCGATCGTCGCGGGCGAGGCGGCCGCGCGCGACGTGCACGCGGGGCTCCATCCGCTCGCGTACACGAGCCCGGTCAGCAAGGCCGAGTACCTGGGCGGCCGCTTCCTCGCCGCGCTCGTGCTCAACGCGTGGATCCTGCTCGGCGTGCAGATCGGCAGCCTCCTCGCCGTGTACGCGCCCGGGGCGAACCCGGACATCGTCGGCCCGTTCCGGCCGGCCGCGTATCTCGCCGCGTACGGCTTCATCGGGCTGACGAACGCGTTCATCGCCACGGCGATCCAGTTCTCGCTGGCGCTGCCGAGCGGCCGGCCGATCGCGGCGTACGTCGGCAGCATCGTCCTCTTCTTCCTCTCCTACCCGGTCACGTTCACGCTCTACCTGTCGGGGCTGGGGAAGCGGGCGCTGATGGCGGATCCGATCGGGATCATCGCCATCATGAACGAGATGATGTCGGAGTGGACCCTCGTCGAGAAGAACGTCCGCATGTTCACGCTGCAGGGGCCGATGCTCTGGAACCGGCTCCTGTGGCTCGGCCTCGCGCTCCTGGCGCTCGCGCTCACCTGCCTGCGCTTCCGCTTCGCGCACCGCACCGCCACCGACCTGCTGAGCCGCATCACGCGCCGGTTCACCGCGACGGCGCCCACGCCCGACGCCGCGCTCGCGCCGGCCGCGATCTCCGTCCCGCGGGTGCGCCAGTCGTTCGGCTTCGCGACGCAGGCGCGCCAGACGCTGGCGATCGCGCGGTCGTCGTTCTGGACGATCGCGACGAGCCTGCCCGGGCTCTTCCTGCTGGTGGCGTTCCCGATGTTCGTGGTCCTGGTGCTGGCGACGGAGACGCAGCACTGGGGCATCCCGCTGCTGCCGCGCACCGGCTACCTGCTGTCGAAGCACATGACGGCGCCGCTCACGCAGGCCACGGATTTCCGGGTGATCGTACCGCTCCTCATCATCTACTTCGCCGGCGAGCTGGTCTGGCGGGAACGGGATGCGGGCCTGGGCGAGAACGTCGACGCGACGCCGGCGCCGGAGTGGGTCCTGTTCCTCGGCAAGCTCCTGGGGCTCGGCGCCGTGCTCGCCGCCTACATGCTGAGCCTGACCGCCGCCGGGATGATCACCCAGGCGCTCCTCGGCTATCACGACTTCGAGCTCGGCCGGTACGCGCGGATCCTGTTCGGGCTCCAGCTCCCCGAGTACCTGCTGTTCGCCGTGCTCGCCTTCACGGTCCACGCGGTGGTGAACCAGAAATACCTCGGGCTGCTGGTTTGCCTCGTCGCGTACTTCTACCTGATCTTCGCCTCGTTCCTCGGCATCCACCACAAGCTGCTCGTCTATACGGCCGGCCCGGAGTGGTCCCTCACGGACATGCGCGGCTTCGGCGGGTCCCTGGGCCCCTGGCTGTGGTTCAAGCTCTACTGGGCGGCGTGGGCGCTGCTGCTGGCCGCGGCGGCGCGGCTGCTGTGGGTGCGCGGCCGGGAGCCCGGCTTCGGAACGCGGCTGCGCCTCGCGCGGCGTCGCTTCGATCGCCCGACCGCCGCGATCGGCGCGGCGGCCGCCGGGCTCGTCCTCGCCCTCGGCGGCTTCGTCTTCTACAACACGAACGTGCTCAACGAGTACGTCACCGACGACGAGCTGGTGCAGCGCCGCGCCGAATACGAGCGGCGGTACGGGAAGTACGAGGGCGTTCCGCAGCCGCGGCGGACGGCGACGAAGCTGCACGTCGAGATCCACCCCGGGCGGAGGGCCGCGACGATCCGCGGCAGCTACCGCCTGGTAAACCGCGACGCGGTGCCGATCGACTCCGTGCACCTGGAGCCGGCGTTCTACGTCGACACCCGCGTGAGGTTCGACCGCCCCGCCCGGCGCGTGGTCGCGGACGAGAAGCTCGGCCACGACATCTACGCCCTGGAGAGGCCGCTGCAGCCTGGCGACTCGCTGACGCTCAGCTTCGAGGTGGAGTTCGAGCCGCGCGGCTTCCGCAACGGCGGCTTCCCGAAGAGCGGGGCGGGCATCGCGATCCTCCCGAACGGCACGTACTTCACCAGCGGGGCGCTGCCGGTCGTCGGCTACCAGCCGCTGCGCGAGCTCTGGAGCGCGGACGACCGGCGCAGGCACGGCCTGCCGCGGCAGGTCACCCTGCCCCCGCCCGGTGACATCGATCCGAATACGACGGCGGGCGCCGCGGCTACCTTCGAAGCCATCGTCGGCACCGACGAGGGTCAGGTGGCGGTCGCGCCGGGCGAGCTGCGCCGTACCTGGAGCGAAGCGGGGCGCCGCTACTTCCATTACGTCAGCGACGTCCCGATCAACGGCCTGGAGGTCTTCTTCTCCGCCGACTACGCGGTGCATCGCGAGCGGTGGAGAAACGTCGACGTCCAGGTCTACGTCCACCCGGGACACGCGGAGCACCTCGAGCGCCTGCTCCGCGGCGTGCGGGCGTCCCTGGACTATTACTCGGCGCAGTTCGGCCCCTATCCGTACCGCTTCCTGCAGGTCGTCGAGCAGCCGGGCAACTTCGTCGGCATGGGCGTCGACGGAAGCGGCGTCGTCACCGGCGGGGAGGGCTTCTTCCAGCTGGATCCGCGGGACGACGGCTTCGACGCGATCTTCGAGATCGTGGCGCACGAGATGGGACACCAGTGGTGGGGGATGCAGCTCAAGCCCGCGTTCGCCGAGGGAGGCGGCGTCATCTCCGAGAGCCTCGCCTGGTACTCCGCGATGCAGCTCGTGAAGAACGTGAAGGGCCGGGAGGCGCTGCGGCGGTTCATGAGCTTCATGCGGGAGCCCAACCCGTGGCCGCCGATCCGCACGGGGCTGCCGCTGCTCCGCGCGATGGACCCCTGGGCCAACTACCGCAAAGGGCCCTACGCGTTCCACGCGCTCAGCGAATACGTGGGCGAGGAGCGCGTGAACGGGGCGCTGCGCACGCTGGTGGAGAAGAAGGCGTCGTCCCTGGCCACCACGCTCGACATGTACCGGGAGCTGCAGGCGGTCACGCCGGACTCGCTCAAGCCGCTGCTGCACGACCTCTTCGAGGTGAACACCTTCTGGACGTTCGATACGAAGCGGGCCACGACGGTGCGGACGCCGGCGGGCGCCTGGCGGGTGACGCTCGAGGTGGAGGCGCACAAGGTCGTCGCCGACAGCGCCGGCGTCGAGACGGAGCTGCCGGTGACCGAAGCGGTGGAGATCGGGATCTTCGCCCCCGCCGCGCCGGGCGAGATCCTGGGCAGGACGCTCTACCTGCGGAAGCACCGCATCCGCTCCGGGAGGCAGACGATCACGGTGATCGTGCCAGAGAAGCCCGCCCGGGGCGGCATCGACCCGTACAACCTCCTCGACTGGGAGGAGGGCGACAACATCGAACCGATCGAGGTGGAGGGCTGAGGACCGGGGGTACCCGCGTTATGTCACAGGAGAGTGTCATGCCAGAGGTTCGCGAACCGGGTCGTGGAATGGCGGCGGCGGCTTTTCTTTTGTTCGTCTCAGGCGTGAGCGGTTGCGAGGCAAAGCCATACGACGTCGAAGAGGGCCTGAGCTATGACCCGGCCATCGGTTACCATGGAACGTTCGATTTCTACGAACCCAGGTCGGATGGCGGTCGTGCAGGCCGGCCGGCCATCCTGGCCATCCACGGCGGAGCGTGGAGGGGTGGCGATAAGGCCTGGGGCGAGCAGTTCGCAAAAGAATTCTGCCCGTTCGGGTATGTCGTCTTTTCGATCAACTACAGGCTCTCCAGTCGACCCGACGGCACGTGGCCGGCGCAGATCCAGGATGTTCAAAACGCGCTGAAATACATTCGCGCCAATGCACGTCGATTTGGAATCGATCCCACGCGAATCGCCTCGCTCGGCGTTTCGGCCGGTGGTCACCTGGCGACGATGGTCGCGCTGCGTGACGATCCCGCGGGCCCGGACGGAAGAGTAGCCGTCGCCATCAACCTCGACGGAGAGCACGACATGACGATGGCGCCTGAGCAGGTGATGGACGACTTCGACGATATCCTGACGAAAGTGATGGGTCACGCCGCTCCCTGGTCCGAAGCCGAGCTGCGCGACATCTCCACGGTCACGTTCGCACGGCCTGATGTTTCGGTTCTCACGGTACATGGAGCAGGTGATGACAACGTGTATGTCATGCAGGGCGAGCGGATCACCGCGGAGCTCCGATCGAGAGGCGCCGAGGCCGAATTCATCCGGCTCGAGGGGAAAGAGGGCGACTGTCATACGGATTGCTGGAAGGTTCCCAGGGCAAGGAATGCGATCCATCGCTTTTTAGCGCGCAAGCTTTCTCACGACAGCAACCGTTCGTCGAGGACCATTCCGACACGAGATCGCCACCAGGTGATCAGGGTCTCGCATGCGATCCGTGACGTGCTCGGCGTGGTGAGCAGCCGGAGAGCTTTCACCGAGAACGGCAAATCAGGAGGCAGTGGATGAACGCTGGGAACATTGCCAGGCGCCTGAGCGGCGCGGTGAAGAACGCCGTGGTGTGGGGCGTCGTCTGGTTCACGCTCGCCTTCGCGATCATCATCGGGCTCCGCACGATCGGCGTCGTCGTCCCCGCGGAGATCGGCGTGCTGGACGCGATCGGCATGGCCATACGGGTCGGCATCGTCGGCGGCGTCGCGGGGGGCGCCTTCGCCGCGTTCATCAGCCTGTTCTATCGTGGGCGGCGGCTGTCCGAGATCAGCTGGGTGCGCTTCGGGCTCGGCGGCGCGATCGTGGCGGAGCTGTTCGTGCTCGCGTTCTTCGCGGTCGGCAACCTGGCGTCGGGGGACGGGTTTCCGGCGCTCGGCGACATTCTCTCCGATCTGGTCATCGCCGCGGTGTTCGGCGGGATCGCGGCCGGCGCGTCGATGTGGCTCGCCCAGCGCGCGGACGCCCTTCCCGGCGGCAGCGAGGACGCGCTCGGGAGCGAGGATGCGCCCGGGCGCCTGGGTGGCGGAGATCCCCTCGCGTCCGTGGGAGCGAAGGACGCTCGGCAGCGCGAGCCCCGCCCGTCGGACCGCTAGGGTCAGGTGGCCGTGGAGCCGTTCATCGACCAGGGCTGGAAGCTGAGCCTCAGCGAACAGGAAGAATCAACCGATGACGAACAGACTCGCCGCCCGCATGCGCTCGCTCCGTTTCTCCGGGCTGGACTTCAAGGTCGGGCTCCGCATGCTGGCGCGGTATCCGGGCCTCACCCTGGTCGGCACGGTGGCGATCGCGGTGGCCATCGCGCTGGGCACGCTCTACTTCGAAGCGCTGAACAAGTGGCAGAACCCGCGGCTGCCGGTCCGGGACGCCGGCCGCGTGATCTCGATCCGCAACTGGGACGTGAGCGCGCTGGCGACCGAAAGCCGATCGCTGCACGACTTCGCGATCTGGCGCGAGCAGGTCGGGACGGTGGACCACCTGGGCGCGGCGATCGCCTTCGTGCGCAACCTCGCCACCGAGGACCGGCGGGTGGAGCCGGTGCGGGGAGCGGAGATCACGGCCAGCGCGTTCCGGCTGCTGGGGACGGCGCCGGTGCTGGGCCGCACGCTGACGGAGCAGGACGAGCAGCCGGCGGCTCCGCCGGTGGCCGTCATCGGCCACGCGCTGTGGAAGACGCGCTTCGCGGGCGACCCGGGGGTGGTGGGCCGCACGGTGAAGCTGGGCACCGCCACCGCGACGATCGTCGGGGTGATGCCGGAAGGCTTCGGCTTCCCCGTGAGCCAGCGCATCTGGACGCCGCTGCGCGTGGACGGATCCACGCTCGCGCCGCGCACGGGGCCGGCCGTGTCGATCTTCGGCCGCCTGGCCCCCGGCGCGTCGCTCGACGATGCGCGGGCCGAGCTGGGCGTCATCGGGGCGCGCATGTCGGCCAGCCATCCGGAGACGCACCGGCACCTGAGGCCGCGAGTCACCACGTACGCCAGGCCGCTCACCGAGGGCGGCCCGGGGCTCATGATCCGGAACGTGCTGTACCTCGTGAACGGCATCTTCCTGACGCTGCTGGCCATCGTCTGCACCAACGTGGCCACGCTCGTGTTCGCCCGGACCGCCACGCGCGGCTGGGAGATCGCGGTGCGGACCGCGCTCGGGGCCAGCCGCGGCCGCGTCGTCACGCAGCTGTTCATCGAGGCCCTGGTGCTGGCCGCCGTCGGGGCGACGCTCGGGCTGGTGGTCGCGAAGCTCGCGCTGCGCTGGGGGCTGGGCCTGCTGGCCGGCAGCGAGGGGATGCCGTACTGGATCGACGACGGCCTGTCGTGGAGAACCGTGCTGTACGCGGCGCTGCTCACGGTGTTCGGCGCCGCGATCGTCGGCGTCCTGCCGGCGCTGCGGGTCACGAAGGTCAACGTGCAGGACGCGCTTCGCAGCGAGGGCGCGGCGCGCTCCGGGCTCCGCTTCGGGGGCTTCTGGACCACGGTGATCGTCGCGCAGGTCGCGATCACCGTCGCGCTGCTCCCGCTCGCCGCCGGCGGCGTGTTCGAGTCCAACCGGTTCCGGCAGAGAGCGGAAGGGATCGGCGCGGAGAGGTACCTGACCGCGAGCGTGGACATGGACCGCGAGGACTACGGGGCCGATTCGGCCGCGTTCGCCGCGCGCGCGCGCCTCAGCTTCGACGAGCTGGAACGGCGGCTCGGCGCGGAGCCGGGCGTCGAGCGCGTCGCGTTCGCCGACCGGCTGCCGGTGGAGGACCAGTTCAAGTACCAGATCGAGGTCGACACGGCGGCCGGCGCCCCCGCGGCCGGCCTGCGCACGAGCACGCTCGTGCACGTGTCCCGCGGCTTCTTCGCCGCCTTCGGCACGTCGGTGGCCGCCGGCCGGGACTTCGAGCCGCTCGACTTCGAGACCGGCCGCGTGATGATCGTGAACGAGTCGTTCGCGCGCCACGTGCTGGGCGGCCGCAACCCGGTCGGTCAGCGCGTCCGCATCGTGGGCGGCGAGGACGACAGCGTCGCCGGCGAGGACTGGTACGAGGTCGTGGGCAT
Source organism: Longimicrobium sp. (assembly GCA_036389795.1). NCBI lineage: Bacteria > Pseudomonadati > Gemmatimonadota > Longimicrobiia > Longimicrobiales > Longimicrobiaceae > Longimicrobium > Longimicrobium sp. Next base: position 3,222 of record DASVWD010000106.1, on the reverse strand, counting down.
GGTCAGGGACTTCGGCTGGCAGCTGCCCCGGCCGCCCGAGCAGTCGGCGATGTACCGCCCGCGCCTGCCGGCGCCGGGCGCCGGCATGAGCCTCGCCGTGCGGCTGCGCGATCCGGAATCGTTCGCCGCGCGCCTGCGCACGGTCGCCGCCGAGGTCGATCCCATGATCCGGCTGACCGACGTCCAGCCGCTCGCCAGGGTGGGGGGCGGGGAGGCGGCGTCGAACTGGGCGCTGACCTCGGTGGCCTGGCTGATCGGGTTCGTCGTGCTGCTGCTGTCGGCGACGGGCATCCATTCGCTGATGTCGTTCACCGTCGCGCGGCGGACGCGCGAGATCGGCATTCGCGCCGCGCTCGGCGCGAGCCCGGGCCGCATCGTGGCCGGCATCTTCTCGCGCGCGTTCCTGCAGATCGGCGCGGGGCTGCTCGTCGGCAGCGGACTGGCCGCGCTGGCGGGCCTCGGATCGACGCGCCAGGTCCTGCTCCTCCTCGCCGCGGACGGCATCATGCTGGTCGTGGGGCTCACGGCGTGCGCGGTGCCCCTGAGGCGCGCGCTCAGGATCGACCCGACGGAGGCCTTGAGGGCGGAAGGCTGACGCGACCCTGCGCGCGCAGGGCCGTCGTCGACGCGCAACCGATGTCGTGGGGGTGAAGGCGAAGCGCGGAGGGCGCCTTCCGCTGCTTGCCCGTAGGGAGCAGATTGCATCGTTCGCCGCAGCCACCCGCCCACTCCGTACCCCTGGACCCGAGGTCATGTCAGAGGCCCAATCCCCTGCCTGGATGCAGGCACTGCTGCCGTACGCCGAACGCAGCGACTACCGGGTCCCGCTCAAGGTCCCCATCCACATGCCCAGCGGCCGGATGATCAACGACGTCGCGGGGGTGTACCTGCGCCTTCCGCGCTGGGAGGGCCCTCCGTTCGCCGACGACTTCGGCAAGAAGGCGGCGGGCATGGTGGAGCTGGACGGCGAACACCTGTTCGCCGAGCTCGCGGTGCTGCGGCTGCTGGAGCGCGAGGGGTGGAGCGGGCGGTGGGTGAACACCTACAGCGCCGGGGGCGAGGTATGGAAGTATCTCACCCGCTGGGACGACGTGCCTCGCGCCGAGCAGCGGAACCGCGTCATCGAAGACGAGGATCCGCGCGTCGTGCTCGCCGGGGTCGCGCGGCGGGCCAGGAAGCGCTACGCCGGGTGCTGGGACGTGTTCGCCTGGCGCGGCGACGACTTCGCCTTTCTCCAGACCAGGCGCGGCGCGCCGACGGCGAAGGCGGAACTGGGAGCGGCCCAGGCGGAGTGGCTGCACACGGCCCTGCTTTTTGGAGACGCCCGGATCACGCTGGCGTCCTTCGCCGTCGTGCACTGGGATTATCGCTGACCAGCCGGGTTGCCGCGGGAGCGGACCGCGCCTCGCCCCGATGGACGGCCGGGTGGAGACCAGGGCAGCGAGCATGGCAGGAGCTTCGATGGACGCGACGTGGGACGAGCACTACCGCCTGTGGTCGGAGGCCCGCCGCGGGCCGGGGCAGGACGTCGGTCCGCGGCTGCAGGCGGCGCGGAGGCGCGTCGCCCGGAACACGCCGGGCGACTGGCGGTGGCTCACCGAGGCACTGGCCGACGCCGAGCGGAAGTGGTTCGTCGCGGGCGTGTTCGAGCGCCACCCGGTCCCCGGGCGGCTGCTGGGCCCGATGCTGCGCGCCGGGGTGCTGGAGCGGAACCCGAGCTTCAACCGGCTGTTCATCGAGCCGTGCGTGAAATCCCTCGGCGGGCGGCGGGTGCTGGAGGAGCTGCTGCGATACCTGGAGGGCGGGACCGACGCCGAGAAGGCCGGGGCCGCCAGCGCGCTGTACTGGGCCGGCGGCAACCCCCGCAACGAGGAGCTGGGCGAGCTGCGGGAGCGGCTCCGGTGCCGGATGCTGCGGGAGTTCGTCGGCAACCCGGACCTGGACGTCCGCCGGCGGATCGTCCCCATGCTGTGGCTGGAGCCGGAAGCGTATCCCGAGGAACTGCGGCCGCTCGTCCCGGCGGCGGTCGAGATCGCCCGATCACACCCGGACGAGTACATCCGGCACCGGGTCGAGGTGCAGCTGGGGGCCGGCGGGCCGCTCATGGCCCTCCCGGACACCGGAGCGGGGTAGCGCCGAACGATCGCCGCGGCGGCCGGGGCGGTGGTGCGCGGAGCGCCGGGCGGCGGGTAGAGACGCAGTCACCGGATGGATCGCATGCTCGAATCCGGGCGGATCGTCATCCTGAACGGGGCGCCCCGGTCGGGGAAATCATCGATCGCGGCCGCCGTCCAGGACCAGCTCGACGGCATCTGGATGAACCTGGGGGTCGACGTCTTCGCCCGGCACGTCACGCCCGCTCGGTATCGGCCCGGGATCGGCCTGCGGCCCGGCGGCGAACGCCCCGACCTGGAGCCCTTCGTGGTGGCGTCGTATTCGGCGATGTACGACTCGATCGCGGCGCACAGCCGGTCGGGCCTGAACGTCGTCGTCGATGTGGGGCACCACGATGCTTATTCCGTACGCCGGAACATTCTCTCCAGGTGTCTCGAGCGCCTGGAAGGGCTTCCGGTCCTGCTCGTCGGCGTCCGCTGCCCCATCGAGGTGGTCATGGACCGGCGCCGGGCGAGTCCGGCGGGCAGGTACGTCGTCGGCTCGCCGGACGAGCCCGTGCCGGAGCCGGTTCGTCGCTGGCAGCGCGAGGTGCACGAGCCCGGGATCTACGATCTGGAGGTAGACACGTCGCGGTTGAGCCCGGAGGCGTGCGCGGCCCGGATACGGCGGTGTCTCGAGGCGCCGCCGAGGCCGACCGCCGTCGAGCGGCTTCTGGCACGCGCCGATGCCGGGGGCCGGAAGTGATACCACTTTGCAGAGCATCGTTCGGGTACAGCTTTCTGATAGAGCATCACACAGAGGACACAGAGGACACAGAGAAACTTCAATCGCGTCTTCAGTTCCTCCGTGTTCTCTGTGTCCTCTGTGTGATTCCCAATCTGTTCGGAACCAGAACAATGCTCGGCAATCTGGTATGACATGATTCGCGAGAGGACCGGATTGCACACTGATTCCTGAAATTCGGTATGATCCTTGGTTATTCGCCTGAAATCAGCATTGGAGGGCATAGAACGAAAGAACCCATGTCGCATCTTCTTGAGCCGCGGTAAGATGGGTGGTGTCGAAGCAACCATCCGTCCGCGAACCCTCGAAAGCACGACATGGGTG